>NZ_JMCB01000007.1:300000-385071 GCF_000737315.1 Hyalangium minutum | reverse complement strand
TGCTCGCCTCCGAGTGCCCGGCCGCTACCAACATCAACGTCGCCGCTGGCGAGCCGTTCAACGTCTACAACGACGTGAACTGCGACTGATTCAGCCGTGACGCAGCTTGAGCCCCCGAGTGCGGCGAGGCACTCGGGGGCTCTTTTTTTGTCTGCAGCAGGGTGAGCCGCGCGCGCGCTACGGCGCGGTGCGGCTGGCCAGCGGAGCGGGCGGCGGCGCGACCACCGTGTAGCCCGCCCCCGGGCCGCTGTCGGCGGCCACGCCCAGGGAGTTGGCCGGCACGCGGATCCGGCACACGCCCGAGCGCACGTTGCCCGCCTGGTCCTTCAGATCGAAGGCCACGCCGTACACGCGGCCGTCACCGTCGCTCTGGCGCTCGGCGCGCACCTGGAAGGTGCTCGGGCTGGTGATGACGATGTCCGCCAGGGTGCTGCCATCGCTGCTGCCCGGCGCATCCTCGGGCTCGTCGCTGTAGATGGAGCGGATGATGCCGTTGTTGGCGAGGGCATAGCCGTCGCACGCGTCGCTGGCCGTCACACAGTCCGCCAGCGAGAAGGTGCGCAGCGCCTGATCGGCGGGCGAGACGGTGATGTCCCGGTACTCGATCGTCGGCGCCTGGGTGTCCACCACCTGCACCGTGCGGGTGAGGGGCGTGGCCTTGAGCAGCGTGCTGTCCTGCACGTTGTAGGTGAGCGTGTAGGAGCCACGCGTCCAGGCATTCACGCTGCCCGTCATGGTCACAGAGCGGGTCAGGTTGCCGTAGCACGCGTCAGACGCGGTGGCGCCCGCATCGGTGTAGGGGCCGCTGGCGCACTCGTGCTGCACGACGGACTCGCCCACCAGCGCGAGCGTGGGCGGCAGCCGGTCCACCACCTTCACCGTGCGCAGCGCCATGGTGGTGTTGCCGGACGCGTCCCACACGCCGTACTGGATGCTGTAGGTGCCCACGGCGGCGGCGTTCGCGCCACTGCCGTAGGTGTTCACCGTCATGTCGCCCTGGCACGCGTCATACGCGGTGGCGCCCAGCTCGGTATAAGCGTCCACGCCGCACTCCAGCGTCATGTTGGCCTCGCCGCGAATCGTCACCACGGGGGCCTGCGTGTCCCTCACGGTGACGCTGCGGGTGACGCTGGTGGCCGCGTTCCCGGAAGGGTCCGTGACGTTGTAGGTGATGGGGTAGGTGCCCGTCGCGACGATGCGATCCGTGCCCGAGATCGTGATGCGGTTCGTGATGTCCCCGGCGCACAGGTCCGTGGCCGTGGCCCCCAGCGCCAGCAAGCCGTCACGTGAGCACTCCATGACGGGTGTGGAGGAGCCGTCCAGGGTGATGACCGGCGGGCGCGTGTCCACCACGCGCACGTCCCGCACCTTCTCCGTCACCAGGCCGTTGCGGTCCTGCACACGGTAGCGCACCGGATAGGCGCCCGTGGCGTTCGTGTTCACCTCGCCGGAGATGGAGAGGGCGTCTGCCAGGTTGCCCGAGCAGAGGTCCTGGGCGATGGCGCCCGGCTCGGAGTAGACGTCCACCTTGCACTCCAGCCGCACGCTCGAGGCGCCGTTCAGCGTGAGGTCCGGAGCCAGGGTGTCCTGCACCACCACCTGGCGCACGGCGGTGGCCACGTTGCCGCCACTGTCCGCCGCGCGGTAGGTGACGGGGTACGTGCCGAGCCGCGCCGAGTCGATGGTGCCGCGCTCGATGGTGACGGCGCCCGAGATGTTTCCCGAGCAGCTGTCCACCGCCGTGGCGCCGGGCTCGGAGTACCCGTCGCGCATGCACTCGAGCGGCATCGGGTTGGCGCCATTGAGCGCGAGGCTGGGGGCCTGCGTGTCCACCACCGTGAAGGGCGTGGAGCAGCTCGCCGTGTTGCCCGAGGTGTCCGAGGCCGACCACGTGAGCGACACCCGGCCTACCGGGAAGCTGGCGGGCCCGGGGCCCTGCACCGCCACCGGAGAGCACACGTCCACCGCCGTCGCCGTGCCCACCCCGTTGTTGGAGGCCGCCCCCGCCACGCACTCCACGGTGGTGGCCGCCGGGCAGGTGATGGAGGGCGGCAGGGTGTCGCGCACCTGCACCTGGGTGGTGCAGGCCGCCGTGTTCCCCGCCACGTCCTTGGCCGTATACGTGACGGGCGTGGAGCCCAGCGGATAGGAGGCCAGGCCCGGCCCGCTTACGTCCACCGCGGAGCACGCATCCGTCGCTTCCGCGCCACCCGCAGACACGTAGGCCGACTCGTTGCCCGTGCACTCGGCCTGCACCGGCGGTGCGCAGGTGATGGAGGGAGGCTCGCAGTCGCGCACGCGCACGCTGGCGGTGCAGCTGTCGGAGTCGAACCCATCGGTCACAGTGAGGCTCACCGGCTGCTGGCCGATGGCATACGGGCCCGCGGGCAACTGGCTCAGGGAGAGGGAGTCCCCGTCCGGATCCGTGGAGCCGTGGTTGATGCTTGCCTCGGCGGTGCACGCTGGGCCCGCGGCGCAGACGCTCTGGTCCTGGCAGGACGCCACCGGCGCGCGGTTGCCCGAGTAGAGCGTGAGATCGCTCAGCACTGGATCGGCGCTGTAGTTCACCGAGCGCAGCGTGGCGAGCACCTCGACGTAGCGGCCCCGGATGCCCGCGAAGGCCTGGCCGTTCACCACCTGCGCGAAGGGCTGCGAGGCCAGGGCACCGGCTGTATCGGCGGCCCTCACGCCTACGGTGATGCTCGCGCCCACGGGTGTCGCGCCTTGCGGCTCCTGGTTCCAGGTGACCATGCCCCAGGTCGCCCCAGCCGCTCCCCCGTCATGAACGGCGCCCCACGTTCCCTGGCGCGCGGTGAAGCGCTGGTGGTGGTAGCCCGTCATGTCGCCATAGCTGAACGAGGCGCCGCCGGGGGTGTACCACTGCACCGTGCTCGCCACCGCGGGGTTGACCAGCGCCAGCGAATCCGCGCCGGAGTTGATGGTCCAGATCTTCCCATCCGCCGCCACGGCCACGCCCTCGGGCCGCGAGCCCACGAACCAGGTGGCCTTGTACGCGCCGTCGCTGCCCACGCGCAGCAAGCGGCCCGAGGCCCAGCAGGCGGCCCAGATGTCTCCCGCGGCATCCACCGCGACGCCGTGCGTGCGGCCCGTGCACCCGCCTCCGCCGCCCACGAGCTGCGCCGTATGGGCCGTGAAGTCCGCTCGCACCACGCCGCTGGCGGAGTCCGAGTCCGCGCCCAGCCAGGCCTTGCCGGTGCTGTCCACCACCAGGCCGAAGGTCGGCACCGGAGACGTCACCGTGTCCACCACCCGGCTGCCCGAGGTGGCGCGCGGATCGATCTTCCGGATGAGCCGCTGCGTGCTGTTGTCCGACGTATAGAGGTAGCCACTCGGCCCGATGGCCAGGCTCTGGATGCTGGAGGCGACACCCGTCTCCGCCTGAAGGTCGATGACCTGCAGCACCCCGCCGGTCTGCCCATTCATCCGGTAGAGCTTCGACGAGCTGAAGCCCGCGGCCCAGAGGTGCTGGTCCGCATCCACCACCAGCGCCCGTCCCGGGTCGCCCGCGGCGGCGAAGTTCTTCGTCCAGAGAATGCACTCGTCCGACTGGCCGAAGAACTCGGCCGGGTCGCCCAGGTCGATGGCGCCGTTGCCGCTCGCGTCGAAGGAGGTGTCGATCCGCCCGTTGCCGTTGCGGTCCACGCACGCGGCCAACGAACCCGCGTAGCGGGTGATGGACGCCGAGGTGCCGGAGCAGTTGCCCCGGTTCAAGACGAAGGTGTTGCCCTGGGCGTCCACCGCCACGGCCGCAGGGTAGTTACACGAGTCACGCGGTGGACGGACGGCTGGCACCGAGCCATCCCAGTTGACGGTGAGCACGGAGTCGTAGCGCGCCACCTGCAGGCCTGTCCGTGTGTCCACCTTGGTGACGACGCCCGCGCTGGCGTTGGCGACCCAGAGGTAGGGCGGCACGTTCGCGCCGGTGTCGATGCGGAGCTGATCCGGGTTCGGTGCCCCGGCGCGGGTAGCGTTGAAAGTGCCGGGCTGGAAGTCGGCATCCGTGGTGAAGGTTTTCTGCGCCGGCCCCGTCAGCTCTTGCGCCAGGGAGAGCCCTGGCCAGGCCCAGAGCAGACTGCTCAGTACGGCAAAAGATGCTGCACGAGTTCTCATACAGCGCGCCCTCAGGGTGGAGACTGCGTTGGCTGCCCCCCCCGGCGACAGGGCTTTCCGCGGCTGCTCCGTCGCACGTGGAGCGAGGCGAATTGTAGCGAGGTGTTGCAGCCAACGGCAGACGCTCTTTGCACAAACCGCTGTGGGAAGAACGGCGTCGCGATCTCACCGAATCACTACTGCGACAGGATTTTTCCGGCGCGAAGCACAACTCACCCCGTAGGGCGATCCCAACCCACCCCGGGTCAACTTGGACTTTCGACGATGAACTGGTCCTGGCGCGCGATGCCGAGCTTCTTCATGCGGCTCTGCAGCGTGGAGGGCTTGAGACCCAACAACTGCGCCGCACCCCCGGGCCCGTAGATGCGGCCCTTCGTCAGCGAGAGCACCCGGAGGATGTGCTCGCGCTGCACCGCCGCGAGCGTGGCCACCTTCTCACTCTTCTCTGCCCTCGCGGCGGAGACGGTGGGGGCCGCCGTCAGGGCCTTCTCGCGCACGGGCAGATCGAACGCGTCCGGCCCCAGCTCCGGCACACGCGAGAGGATGGTGGCGCGCTCGAGCACGTTGGCCAGCTCGCGCAGGTTGCCCGGCCATCCGTACGCGGCCAGGCGCTCCAGCCCCTCGGACGTCACGCGCATGCCGCGCCGCCCCGTGCGGCGAGACTGCTCGTCCAGGAGGAACGCGCACAGCTGCGGCAAGTCTTCGAGCCGCTCGCGCAGCGGCGGCAGGCGCAGCGGGAAGACGCTCAGCCGATAGTAGAGGTCCTCGCGGAAGCGCCGCTGGGAGATGGCCTGCTGCAAGTCCACGTGCGTGGCCGCCAGCAGCCGCACGTCCGCGCGCACCGTCTTGTCACTGCCCACGGGCTCGAACGTCTTCTCCTGCAGCGCGCGCAGCAGCTTGGCCTGCAGCTCCACCGGCAGCTCGCCCACCTCGTCCAGCAGCAGCGTGCCGCCGTGGGCCATCTGGAAGCGCCCCGCCCTGTCCCGCGTGGCCCCCGTGAAGGCGCCCTTCACGTGGCCGAACAGCTCACTCTCCAACAGCCCGGCGGGGATGGCCGCGCAGTTGATGGTCACGAAGGGCTCATCCGCCCGCGGGCTCCAGCGGTGGATGGCCCGCGCCAGCCGCTCCTTGCCCGTGCCCGTCTCGCCCAGCAGCAGCACCGGCGTGTCCGTCTCCGCCACCTGCCTCGCCCGCCGCGCCAGGTCCCTCATGACGGGGCTCAGGCTCGTCTCGAGGATGCCCTCCGAGTCTCCGCCCAGCTGCGACTCCAGCAGCTTGGCGTGCTCATGGTCCTGCCGGTGCAGCCGCTCGAAGGCCGCCTTCTGCTCCGCGTTCTGCAGCGCCGTGGCCAGCAGCTGCCCGTACACCTCCACCAGGTCCACCACGGCCTGCGGGTACGTCTCGCACTCGGAGCGGTCCAGCGTGAGCACCCCGTAGCGGCGCTCGCCGGAGCACAGCGGCACCACCATGCACGAGTGCCCCGGAGGCAAGTCCAGCACCCCGTCGAACGGGTCGCCCTCGCCACTGTGGTCCTCCTCCGTGAAGGCACGCGCCCGGCGCGTCTCCAGGGCCTGGCGCACCATGGGGAACTCCGCCAGCTTCAGCACGTGCCCGCGCACCTTGGCGTTGGCCAACGGCCCGCGCGCCGCCACCGCCACCAGCCGCTCGTCCTTCAGGAGGAACAGCGTGGCCAGGTCAAACCGGGTGATGCGCGTTAACCAATCCAACCCGCGCCGGAGGAGCTCCGAGACGGACTCCTCCGTACTGGCCAGATCCATGAGGTCCCTCGCCTCCTGGGTCACCAGGGGGCCGGGCGTGAGGGTTTCTTGTGCCATGCCTCACGAATAGCCAGTGGCCACCGAAATTGCAGTGGCGAAGCGCACCGACATTTCGTTATTCACCTATCCGGCGGCGCGATTCAGGAGGGTTCAATCCCTA
This sequence comes from Hyalangium minutum, assembly GCF_000737315.1. Taxonomy (GTDB): domain Bacteria; phylum Myxococcota; class Myxococcia; order Myxococcales; family Myxococcaceae; genus Hyalangium; species Hyalangium minutum. Next base: position 379,002 of record NZ_JMCB01000007.1, on the reverse strand, counting down.
ACCTCCTGAAAAGACTGGGACCGTTTTCCTGGCACGGCGTCTGCTCTAGTGGTAGCTGGCAAAACCCTTTCGGGCCTGCCGTGGAGGCAGGTCCCCTACCCCACAAGGAGTCACACATGCTGACCGTTGGCGACAAGCTTCCCAATTTCTCCGTGAAGGCCACCGTGAGCCTGGAGAAGGGCAAGGAGTTCACCACCATCACCCAGGACAGCTACAAGGGGAAGTGGATCATCCTGTTTGCGTGGCCCAAGGACTTCACCTTCATCTGCCCGACGGAGATCGCCGAGTTCGGGAAGAAGAACAAGGACTTCGGTGACCGCGACGCCGTGGTCCTGGGTCTGAGCACCGACAGCGAGTTCGTGCACCACGCGTGGCGCACGCACCACCCGGACCTCAAGGCCCTGCCCTTCCCCATGCTGGCGGACATGAAGCACGAGCTGTGCAACGCCCTGGGCATCCTCCACAAGGAGGAGGGCGTGGCCCTGCGCGCCACCTTCATCATCGACCCGACCGGCGTCATCCGGCACGTGTCGGTGAATGACCTGTCCGTGGGCCGCAACGTCTCCGAGGTGGTACGCACCCTGGACGCGTTCCAGACCGACGAGCTGTGCCCGTGCAACTGGCAGAAGGGTGAGGAGACGCTCACCAAGAAGCTGGCGAAGGCGGGGTAATCCACCATGGCCTCGCTCGAAGTCGTTCGCAGTGAGCTGGCGGACGCCCACAAGGACACCCGCCTCAACCTCCAGGCCGTGCTGGAGGGTGGCAGCCTCACCCCGGAGCAGCGCTGGGGTGTGGCCGTTGGGAGCGCCTTCGCCGCACGCAACGAGCGGCTGAAGGAGGCCATGATCAACGAGGCGAAGAAGGCCCTGGCCAACGCCGAGCCTGTCATCGAGGACGCGCGCGCCGCGGCCTCGCTGATGGGGATGAACAACGTCTACTACCGGTTCCGGCACATGATCGGGAAGGAGTCCTACTCGACCAAGCGCCCGGGGCTGCGGATGAACCGGCTGGCCCAGGTGCTGACGAGCAAGGTGGACTTCGAGCTGGTCTGCCTGGCCATCAGCGCCATCAACGGCTGCGAGATGTGCGTGCAGTCCCACGAGAAGGTCGTCCTCGAGGGCGGCCTCTCCGAGGACCAGGTGCATGACGCGGTCCGCATCGCCTCCGTCATCCACGCGGCGGCGGTGGGCCTGGAGTCGTAAGCCGCCTCGAAGTCCTGCTGTCACGAGCGCCCTCCGGTGGATTCACCGGGGGGCGTTCTGTTTGGGGCAGCCCCAAGCGTGTGCAGCGCGGTGCACGGTGGTGCACACCCGGCACCTCAGCCCGCTCCTGTTCTCGCGGGGTTGGCCCAGGCATGGGTGTTGCTGAGCTCCTGTCCGTCCGCCGCCCCCGCGCCGGAGACACGCCGAGGAGCCCCCCGCATGCTGCGCCGAACGCTGTGCCTTGCCTCCCTCACCGCCCTTGCCACCGCGTGTGGGGGGAGTCCTCCCACCCAGGAGGAGATCGACGAGGCGCGAGACAAGGCCGAGGTGGCGCTCGGTGTGGCCAACCAGGCCCGCTCGGCACTGGAGCTGCTCGGACTCCTGCCGGTGTACACCTGCGGCGAGGACCGGAGGACCTTCGTGGGCAAGGCCGTCGAGTCGGCCCAGGCGAAGGTGGGGTGCGTCACCGCCAGCGCCGAGGCGTTGGATGCCACCACGGACGCGGTGATCCTCTCCTTCCCCCAGGGGGGCTGTGAGGTGAGCAAGCGCACTGTGTCCGGACAGACGGCCTTCAGGTACTCGGGCGGCAAGGACCGGATGGAGCTGAAGGCGGACCTGCGCCAGCTGAAGGTGGATGGCTCCTCGCTGCAAGCAGAGGTGGGCTACGGCACGTGCGGAGACGAGTCGCGCTACTTCGTGCTCGCCGAGGGGCCCCTGCCGAAGAAGCCTGAGTACACCTTCCGTGTGGATGGCCAGGTGGGCAAGCGTGATGGAGTGCCGATCTTTGGTAGCACCTCGCTGGTGCTCAACGGGCCAGGCGAGGTGACGGGCCCCAACGGCACGGGGCGGCTCACCCTCACGGAGCTGGAGTACGAGATTGGCGAGTACGCCCCGAAGGAGGGCGAGGTGCTGCTGGAGACGGCGGATGACCACACGGTGAAGGCCGCCTTCAAGACAACGCTGTGGCGCCTGGGGAAGATGGAGCTGACCATCGACGACCGGGAGCCGGTGACGGTGCCCATCGTCCGGTGAACGTGCGGTGACTCTGAACGCCACCGCAGGCAGGGTCTCGGCCGGGCCCATGCGCTGACGAGCTCTCCGCAGCCAACGGGCGGATCTGGACTTGCCGCTCGCTGTGCACGGCCTCGCGCCGTCTCCACCTTCGTCTAGGAGAGGACTGACCCATTCCTCTGACGAAGGAGTGCAGCACCATGGCCATGACGCTCGCCAACCGCTGGTGGACGCTCGCCCTTCGGGGCATCGCCGCCCTTGCCTTCGGCGTCCTCACCTTCATCTCTCCCGGCTCCAGCCTCCTCGCGCTCGTCTTCTTGTTCGGGGCCTATGCGCTCGTCGACGGCGTGCTCAACCTCGGGATGGCGCTCGTTCGGTCCAATGACGGGCAGAGCTGGGGCTCGCTCATCTTCGAAGGTGCCGTGGGCATCCTCGTGGGCGTGCTGACGATCGCCTGGACCCGCATCACCGCGCTCGCCCTGCTCCTCCTGATCGCGTTCTGGGCCCTCATCACCGGCGCGGCCGAAGTGGCCGCTGCCATCCGGCTCCGCAAGCAGATCAAGGGAGAGTGGCTCATGGCCCTCAGCGGCGTCCTCTCGATCGCCTTCGGCGTCCTATTGCTGGTGGCACCGGCCGCGGGGGCCCTGGCGGTGATCCTGTGGATTGGCGCGTATGCCATCATCTTTGGCGCGCTGATGCTGGGCCTCTCGCTCCGGCTGCGCTCCTGGAGCCGCACGCCCGGCCGCCGCGCGCCCCCCGGTGGAGTGCCTACGCCCGCCTGAAGCCACGAGGAGGAGCGCCGGGAGGTACAGGCCCCAACACTCTGGAGAGGCGCGCGTCTCCAAGCTTCGCTAGGGTGCGCGCCGTGAGCGACGAAACCACGATTCCAGCATTCCGCTCCGTGCCTCGCACGGGCGTCATCTACGTCACCACCGAGGCGGGCCGTCGAGGCTACAAGCCCGGAGACTCGGAGTGGTGCAACCTGGGCCAGGGGCAGCCGGAGACGGGCGAGCTGCCCGGCGCTCCTCCGCGGGTGGGCAAGGTCGCCGTGGATGTGGCCGACCTGGAGTACGCCCCGGTGGCGGGACTCTGGGAGGTGCGCGAGGCCATCGCTGGCCTCTACAACCGGCTCTACCGCAAGGGCATGCCCAGCCAGTACAGCGCGGAGAACGTGAGCTTGTCCGGAGGTGGGCGCACCTCGCTGACGCGCGCGGCGGCGAGCCTCGGCTCAGTGAACCTGGGCCACTTCCTGCCCGACTACACCGCCTATGAGGAGCTGCTGGACGTCTTCAAGGCGTTCACCGCCATCCCCATCATGCTGGAGGGCGAGCGCGGCTACGCCTTCACGCACGACGACTTGAGGCGCGAGGTCCAGGGGCGTGGGCTCTCTGCCCTGCTCTTCTCCAACCCGTGCAACCCCACCGGAAAGCTGGTGCAGGGCGATGAGCTGGCGCGCTGGGTAGGCGTGGCGCGCGAGCAGGAGTGCACGCTGCTCATCGACGAGTTCTACTCGCACTACGTCTGGACGGGGCGCCCCGGGCAGCTCCCCGTGGAGAGCGCCACGCGGTACGTGGAGGACGTGAACAAGGACCCCGTGGTCGTCTTCGACGGCCTCACGAAGAACTGGCGTTACCCGGGCTGGCGCATGACGTGGACGGTGGGGCCCAAGCAGGTCATCGAGGCCGTCTCCAGCGCAGGCAGCTTCCTGGATGGCGGAGGCACTCGGCCCCTGCAGCGCGCCGCGCTCCCGCTGCTGGAGGAGCAGCACGTCATCGCCGAGACACAGGCCATCAACGCGGCGTTCCGCGAGAAGCGGGACCGGTTCCACTCGCGGCTGGAGCGGCTGGGCATCCGCTCGGACCGGCCGCCGGATGGCACCTTCTATGTGTGGGGCAACCTGGCCGGGCTGCCTGCGCCGCTCAATGACGGCATGAGCTTCTTCCGGGCCGCGCTGGAGCAGAAGATCATCTGCGTGCCCGGCGAGTTCTTCGACGTGAATCCGGGCAAGCGCCGCGCCCGTGCCTCGCGATTCCGGCAGTACGTGCGCCTGTCCTTCGGCCCGTCCATGGACGTGCTGGACAAGGCGCTCGAGCGGCTGGAGGCGATGATCCTGCGTCACATGCAGTCTCCCCCGCAGCCCTGATCAGAGCGTTCATTTGCGATCGCCTGGCCGAGAAAAGACTGAGCTGGCAGCGCGAAGCGTGATGCGCTGGTACCGGGCATAGGCATCCACCAGCGCGGTGCGCAGGTGCTGAGACTCCGTGGGCCCGTACCTGGCCGCGGACGAAGCCAGTGCTTCGAGGAGATAGGCCTCGGGCGCCATCAACGTCCGGGTGAGGACGACCGGCGGAGCCCCCAGAGATTGCAGCACCGGCCCGAAGTACTGCTCGCTCATGCACGCCAGGACCACCACGGGCCGTGGAGGCAGGTGGGTACTGGGCTGAATCAACGGCGGCTCCCGGTCCATGAGCCGGTCATGACCCGCCCAGACCACGAGGTCCGCCGAACTGCCGCCTCCGGCCGCACGCAGGAAGTCTTCCAGGGCCGTGTCAATCTGATCTCCTGCGTAAGCGTGGAGAGAGAGCCGGACGAGCCGCTCCCCCTTTCCCGGGGCGCGCTCGAGCACGAGCTCGCGCAAGACCGCGGAGCCAGGGGCGCCCTCGCGGCGACTCCGCACCGTGAAGCCAGGAGCCCGGGAGAGGAAGCGCTCCGCCCCGTAGGCGGCGCCCCAGTAAAGGTTCGCCTCCAAGGAGCGCGGATCTCCCGCAGCACTGCGGCCACAAGCGATCAGGGCGTTGTCGCACAGCGGCACGAACACCTCGATCTCCACTGCGGCGGTGGGAACCACCGTGACCAGGCTCAGCAGTCCGAGGGTGAGCACCATGAGAGTCCTCCAGGAACGCCCTCCTGGAACACCCTCACAGGCCTCGGGGTTCCGCCGAGCGGTGCTATTTCATATTCATGGAGCGCCCCAGCCCCGGCCCGTGATGGCCCATGCCTGCTCCACCGCCCCCTTCCGCACCGCCCAGAGCCGTTCGTGCAGGTTCACCGAGACGCAGACATGGTTCGGCACCACCCGCACACGGTCTCCCACGCGAGGCCGCCACTCCGTCTTCGAGAGATCCAGCAGGCCGTGCTCCTCGGAGAGGCTCCGGAGCACCACGTCCGGCCGATCCAGGAGCGCGCCGTACCCGCCCTCCGGCGCGAGCCCCTCCTCCTTCGCCAGCGCCTTGGCGCCCGCATCAATGACGGCCTGCCCGGGGACGGTGGTGCTCACCACCGTGGCCAGCACCGAGTAGGCGCAATCCTCCCAGGCGCAGGCCCCCACGGCGGCGGAGTTGCGATCATTGAGGATGTTCACGCCGGGACGGATCTCCGTCAGCCCGTGCACCTCGTGCGAGCGCCAGAGGGTGGGCGTGGAGCCTCCGCTCACCACTTGGGGGCGCAGCCCCGCGCTGGACAGCACCTCGAGGAACTCCGCCAGGCGCACGGACACCGCGTTCAGCGCTGAGTCCTGCGACGCCACGGGAGCACGGACGTGCCCCGGGTAGAACGTGACGCCGCGGTACTCGACGGCCTCCGCCGCCTGGATGGCCCGAGCCAGTGCCACCGCTTCCGCCGGCTGCTGCACGCCCACCCGCCGCATGCCCAAGTCCATCTCCACCAGAACGCCCACCGTACGCCCGGCCTTTTTCGCGGCGGCGCTCAGTCCCTCGAGCACTTCGCGGGAATCGAGCCCCACCGAGAGCTGGACGTGCGCAGAGAGCCTCATCAACCGTTCGAGGCGGGCGGCGCCCACGGGAGGATAGGCAAGGAACACATCGCTGGAGGCCGCACTCATCACCTCCGCTTCGTGGGGCGTGGCCACCGTGACGCCGGACGCCCCAGCCCGGACCTGAAGCTCCGCGAGCACGGGGACCTTGTGCGTCTTCGTGTGTGGCCGCCAGCGCAGGCCGTGCTGCCGGGCGTAGGCATCCACACGCCGCAGGTTGGCATCGACGCGCTCCAGGTCTACCAGCGCGGCGGGCGTCTCCAGGTTCTCCAACGATGGCCTCTCCATGGTTGCTGGACGATAATCCACCCCGTGATGGCGTCCATGCCCCCAGGCCTCCCGTGAAGAAGCTCTCTGTCCGCAAGCTGGGGTTGCTGAGCGCCCTCTACTTCGTTCAGGGCATGCCCTTTGGGTTCCAGGCCACGGCGCTCCCCGTCTACCTGCGCATGCAGGGCGTCTCGGTGGGAGCCATTGGCTTCATCGGGTTGCTGGCGCTGCCGTGGCTGTTCAAGGCGCTGTGGGCGCCGCTGGTGGACCGCTACGGCTCAGCCCGCATCGGCCGGCGCAAGTCGTGGATCCTCCCGCTCCAGGCAGCGCTGGCGGCCACCTGTGCCGTCGCGGCCTTCGTCCCCGTGGAGGGAGCGCTGCCTGCGCTGCTCGGGCTCATCTTCCTGATGAACCTCTTCGCAGCCACCCAGGACATCGCGGTGGACGGATTCGCGGTGGACTCGCTGCGACCCGAGGAGCTGGGCTTCGGCAACGCCGCGCAGGTGGTGGGCTACAAGCTGGGAATGCTCACTGGAGGCGGGCTGCTCGTCTGGGCCAGCCAGTACATCGGCTGGAAGGGGCTGTTCCTCTCCATGGCAGCCTTGTCTCTCTCCGTGTTCACGCTCATGGCCTTCACGAGAGAGCCCGCGCCCCGGGAGTCCTCGGGCTCGGAGGAGCGCAAGAGCTGGCGCGAGGTGCTCGGACAGCTCAAGGAGGCCCTGCTGCTGCCGGGAACGGCGTGGATGCTGCTGTTCATCGGCACCTACAAGCTCGGCGAGACGATGTCCGACGTGCTCTACAAGCTCTTCCTCGTCGATGCGGGCATCCGGCCCGAGCAGATCGGCCTCTGGGTCGGAACCTGGGGGCAGGGAGCCTCCATCCTCGGCTCGGCGCTGGGCGGCCTGCTCGCAACGCGGGTGCCGTTGTTCCGCGCGCTCGCGCTGACGACAACGCTACGGCTATTCCCCTTGCTGGGCCGCTGGTGGCTCGCACAGACGGGCGTGACGGAGGCGGGCGTCATCGGCGTCACCATCGCCGAGGAGTTCTTCGGCGGGGCACTGACGACGGTGGTGTTCGCCTTCATGATGTCCCGGGTAGACCGCCGCGTCGGCGCAACCCACTACACGCTCTTCGCCAGCATTGAGGTTGCGGGTAAAGCTCCCGCAGGCCCCATTGCGGGGCAGCTCTTCGACCGGGCGCACTGGAGCTACGCCCAGGTATTCCTGCTGGGCGCGGGGCTCTCAGCGGCCTTCCTGTTCCTGCTGCTGCCGCTGCGGGAGCAGAAGGACGCTCCCGCCCCGCAGCCCAGCTCCTGACGGAGCTACCGCCGCCCGCTCAGCGGCGGATCAGCTTGTACGTCAGGCCGCCGACGAGGACGACTGCGGCCAATGGAAGAACCCTCCGCAGGTTGTGCTCCCACGAGTCCACCCGGTCCGCCATCATCAGCATCATCCAGTGCCGGGCCCAGTGGTCCGGGTACTTGTAGGCCGCCTTCCGGATGAGCCCGCTCAGCGCCTTGGGCGGCGAGGCCGTCCCGAACACCGGCGGCATCTTCTGCTTCCCGCCGTGCATCAGCACCGGGTAGTCCGACTTCTGGGGCTCGATGGGCATCTGCGCCCCTGCCAGCGGTGCCGGCTCCGTCTCCATCGGAATCCCAGGACGGTTGGCAGGATCCGCGTCCGCGCCCTTGCCCACGATCTGTTCGTTCATCATGGCTGTGTCCTCTCTCAGGCGTGCCCGTGGGGAACCAGGACGCACTTGATGCAGTTGTCCCGCTTCTGGGCGAACAGGTGGTAGGCGTGCGCCGCGTCCTCCAGCGGGAAGCGGTGGGTGATGATGCCCTTGGCGTCGATACGGCCCTCGCGGATGTGCTCCAGCAGCCGAGGCATGTACCGGCGCACGTTGCACTGGTTCATCCGCAGCGTCAGGCCCTTGTTCATCGCCGTGCCGATGTTGATCAGGTTCCACGGCGGGCCGTACACGCCGATGATCGACACGTTGCCCCCCTTGCGCACGGTGTCGATGCTCCAGTTGATGGCCGTGGGAGCGCCGGCCTCGAGCTTCGCCAGGCCCAGCATCTTGTGCATGGTGGAGCCCTCGGCCTCCATGCCCACCGCGTCAATGCACACGTCCGCGCCGCGGCCGCCGCACATCTCGCGGAGGTGCATCACCACGTCCCCTACCTCCTTGAAGTTCACCGTCTCCACCTTCGCGTACTGCTCCGCGAAGGTCAGCCGGTACGGAATGTGGTCCACGGCGATGACGCGCCCGGCGCCCATCAGCCATGCGGACTTCATGGCGAACAGGCCCACGGGGCCACAGCCAAACACCACCACCGTCTCACCGGCCTGGATCTCTCCCATCTCCGCGCCCTGGTAGCCCGTGGGGAGGATGTCGCTGAGGAAGAGCACCTCCTCGTCCTCCATGTCCTCGGGCACCTTCAGAGGGCCGACGTCCGCGTAGGGCACGCGCACATACTCGGCCTGGCCGCCCTCGAAGCCGCCCGTGGTGTGCGAGTACCCGTACACGCCCGAGGCCAGATCGCTGCACGGGTTGGAGTTCTCACACAGCGCCGTGAGCGAGCGCTGACAGTAGAAGCACATGCCGCAGGAGATGTTGAACGGCACCACCACGCGGTCGCCCTTGCGCAGGGTTTTCACCTCGCGCCCTGTCTCCTCCACCACTCCCATGAACTCGTGCCCGAACGTGCAGCCCACGCGGGTGTCTGCGATGAGACCGTGCAGCAGGTGCAGGTCCGAACCACAGATGGCCGTCCGCGTCACCTTCAGCACCACGTCCTGCGGGTGCTCGATGGTCGGATCAGGCTTGTTCTCCACACGGACCCGGTAAGGCCCTTGATAAGTCAAAGCACGCATGAGCGATGGCTCCTTTGTCTCAAGGGGTGAGGACGGTGGGGACGCGCCGCAAGGCAGGCTCCCTTGGAAGCCCCTGGGCACGAGAGCAGCCGGGCGAGCGGCCCCTGTTTGCCGTGCCCAGGCTTGCTCCTCAGGTTCCGTCCAGATGATCACGCCCTTCTCTCACCGCTCTCACGCGGGCGAGGTGCTTGCCCGCTCACTGTCCCGCTACGCAGGACGGCATGACGTCACCGTGCTCGGCATTCCGAACGGGGGAGTGCCCATCGCCTTCGAGGTGGCGCGGCACCTCGCGGTGCCCCTGGAGCTGTGCTTCCTGGAGCCCATCACCTCGCCCCGGGGAGACATCACTCTGGGGCTGCTCGGCTGGCCACCCTCGCAACAGCTCCACGAGCCCGTCATCAACGCGCTGGGAGTCAACGACGAGCCACTGCGCCAAGCCACCGCCTTCGCGTGGCGCCGCCTCCGCCAGCGCATTCACACGCTTCGTCCCCCCGCCCCACCCCCCACCCTCCACGGACGCATCGCCCTCATCGTGGACGAGGGCGCAGCCCAGGGGCTCCTGCTCCGGGACGCTGCGGGCCTGGTGCGCCGCACGGGCGCCCGGACGTTGGTGGCCGCAGTCCCCGTGGCCTCGCGGGAGGGCCTACAGCTGATCAACGAGGAGTTCGATGAGGTCGTCTGCCCCTGGCAACCGCTGCCCTTCGATACCGTGTCGTCCTGCTACTCGGACTTCCGCCCTGTGACGGAGGACGAGGTTCGCAGCTTGCTTTTGCGGGCCTGGGGAGACTGGGGCCGCGCCGATCTCGAGGGCTCCAGCGCCTCCTGAGGCTGGGGCGTATCCAGCGAGCGCCAGAGGTACCAGCTCGCCACGGTGCGCCAGGGCCGCCAGCGCTCCCCGTAGGCGAGCACCTCGCGCGGGCGCGGTGACTCCTCCAGCCCCTGCATCAGCATGAAGCCCTTGCGGATGGCGTAGTCATCCACCGGCAGCACGTCCGGCCGCCCGAGCCGGAAGATGAGCAGCATCTCCACCGTCCACTGGCCGATGCCACGCACCTGCGTGAAGCGCTCGATGAGCTCCGCGTCGTCCATCTTGTGGACCTGGGCCAGCGTGGGCACCGTGCCCTCCCGTGTCTTCTGCGCCAGGTCCTTCACCGCCGCCAGCTTCGCGGCCGACAGGCCCGCCTCGCGCAGCGCCGTGTCCGGCGTGGCCAGCAGCGCCTCCGGCGTGAGCGCGGCGCCATGGCCTACCCGCTCACAGAGCCGGCCGAAGATGGTGGCCGCCGCGCGGCCGTGGAGCTGCTGGTAGACGATGGACTCCGCCAGCGCCGAGAACGGGCTGTGCAGCGGCTTCATCTGCAGCTGGAGGGGCCCCACCCGCTTCATCAGCGCGCCCAGGACGGGATCCGCCCGCATCAAGGCTCTGCGAGCAGCGGGAGTGAAGGACTCGGGGAGGAGCGGGACAACAGCACGGGCGCGAGCGGTGGCAGGCATGGCCGGGCCATGGTGCCACCCTCGCGCCTGGACTGCACGTCAGTTCAGCATCAAACCGGGGCCGCCTCGTCCGTCTGCATGGGCACCTCGTTGCGGGGCTCGCCCTTCATCAGCTCGTCGAACTCCGCCTTCATCTGAACGCCGAGCGCGAAGCGCTGATCCTTGTCGAGCACCTTGCGCACCAGCTTGAACATCTCGTCCTCTTCCTCCTCGACGTGGTGCTCGACGTTCTCCATCAGCACCTTCATCTTGGCGGCGAACTGCTCGTCCGAGGGCTCCATCTCCAGCAGGTCCGCGATGATGCGCTTGACGCCCAGGTGCTCCTCCACGGCCTCGCGGATGAGGTCCTCCGTCTTGTCCGTCTTGATGGAGGGATAGAAGAACTGCTCCTCGATGGTGGCGTGGGCCGAGAGCCGGTCCGCGATCATGACGAAGAGCTCACGGAGCTCCGCCGTGGAGCCCTCCTCGAGCTTCTCGAACTTCTTGAAGAGCGTGTTCACTTCGTCGTGCTGTTCCTTGAGCAGATCCAACGCGTCCATGGTTATTCCTCTCCGTGTGTGGTGATAGGTGAAGCGGTTGAGGCCTCCTCTGGCAGCTTCTGGGAGGCGAGATCCCTCACGGCCGGGCCATTGAGCACCTTGCCGGTGGGGCTGAAGCGGGCGCCATGACAGGGGCAGTCCCAGGAGCGCTCCGCGCGGTTCCAGTGCACATGGCACCCCACGTGCGTGCACACTGGGCTGATGGCATGACAGGTGCCGTTCTCCTCGCGGTAGACGGCCACCTTCTTGCCCTCCACCTCGAGAATCTTCCCCTCGCCGGGAGCCACCTCGGACAGCTGGTGCCCGTCCGGCCGCGCGAGCCGATCCGCGACGAAGCGGAAGGCCACCTCGGCGTTCTCTTGAATGAAGTCCTTGGCGCCCGCCCGCACCTTCACGCGCCTGGCGTCATAGAGCGCGGCGTACGGGTTCTCCCGCCCGAGGATCAGGTCCGAGAGGATCATCCCCGACAGCGTCCCCCAGGTGATGCCCGTGCCCGAGAAGCCCGTGGCCACGTACGTGTGCCGCGAGGCGCTGTTGCGGCCGATGTACGCCAGCCCGTCCGCGGGCTCGATGACCTGGCCGGACCAGCGGTGCGTCACGCGAGTGACAGGGAAGTTGCGCCGCGTGTACGCCTCCAGCGCGGCGAAGTGCGTCTCCGTGTCCTCCTCGGTGCCGACCTTGTGGTCCTCGCCACCGACGATCAGGTAGTCCACCCCGTCGATGCGCTGCGGGCGGATGTAGTGGTACGGGTCCTGGCTGTCGTAATAGAGGCCCGCCTCCAGCGGCGCCTCCAGCGGACCCGCCACCGAGTAGGTGCGGTACGGGTAGAGCTTGCTGTGGAGGAACAGCTTGTTGAGCGGCGTCGTGGTGGCCTCCACCACGTCCGTGGCCAGCACGGTGCCTTTGTCCGTGACGACGCGGCAGGGCACCCCGTCCTGCACGTCCACCACGCGCGTCTCCTCGAAGATGAGGCAGCCTTCCTTCTCGAGGCGCTCGGCCAGGGCCAGCAGGTACGTGCGTGGGTGGAACTGCGCCTGGTTCTCCAGCCGGAGCGCTCCCTTCACTGGGAACGGCAGCGGCACGTCCCGCGTGAGCGAGGCCTGCAGCCCCACCTTGCGCGCCGCAGCCACTTCCTTCTCCAGCTCCCTCAGCTGCGAGTCCGTCTCCGCGTAGCGGAACATGGGCACGCGCTGGAACCCGCAGTCCACGCCCAGCGCCTTCACCAGCGAGGCGATCTGCTCGATGGAGTCCCGGCTGGAGGCGGCCGCCAGGCGAGCTCCCTTCTCGCCAAAGTCCGAGCAGAGCGTGGAGTACGGGGTGTCCAACAGCTCGGTGAGATGGGCCGTGGTCTGCCCGGTCTGCCCGGTGAGCAGCCGGTTCATCTCCAGCACCACCACCCTCTTGCCCGCCCTGCGGAGCAGCCAGGCCACTGTGAGGCCCGCGACACCGCCGCCCACCACCGCCACATCCACCGTCAGGTCTCCAGAGAGCACGGGAAACCGCCGCCCGGGCGCCGTCGTCGTCCAGAGCGACTTGTGGATCCGCTCTTCCGTCATGAACCAAGGCTAGGGATTCCCCTGAGGGCTGGTAAGCCAGCAGACTCGGCCCGCACGGCTGCCTGCTCCTCGTCCAGAAGGTGGACAGGGTGTGTCCGAGGCAACAGAGTGCCTTCTCAGGAGTTGGCAAAGCGCGGACTTCCGCCGAAACGCTGAGGTTGTCTGAGGGGGACCGCGCTATTTAATGAAGTTGAGGGACGGGCCGCCACGGCCAGGAGCACAGGATGCCGGTCACACGAAATCCCGGAGGCACCAGCCTGGTCGACATCCTGGACCGCGTCCTGGATCAGGGCATCCGCTTCGCCCAGGAGCCCGGCGTGGAGCCTGCGCGAACCTCGGCCCTTGCCCCAAGTGGCCGCCTCGCCGTCGAGTCCGTGAACACGCACCTGGAGCGACCCGGAGTGCCTCCGGGAAAAACGGGAACCGGAGCCTAGGACTGTGCCGTCCTCCACCGTCCCCCTCACACCCTCCAGTGCTTCGAGCCCCTCGGCCACCGACCAGGAGCGAGGGCTGCTGCGCCTGCTCGTGGACGCGGTGACGGACCCCATCCTCTACACCCACCAGGAGGGCCACGTCCTCACCGCCAACGCCCGCGCGCGCCAGCTCTTCTTCGCGGACGAGAGCGCCAGCGAGGGCCACCGCCGCGCCGTGGAGCTCAACCAGCGCGTCTTTCACACCGCGCTGCAGAGCAGCGCCACGGGCGGTGCATCCCCGGTGCGCCGCCGGGACTTGGCCCTGGTGGATCCGGTGGAGGGCACGGACTTGCTCTTCGAGCTCGTCTGCACCCCGGCGCAGGAGCCGGGCTCTCCCCCGGGCTACGTGTGCGTGCTGCGCAACGTGACGGCGCTGGGCCGAGCCACGCAGGCGCTCGGTGAGAGCTACCGGCGGCTGCGGGCCTCGGAGCAGGAGGCACGCTCGGAGCGGCTGCGGTTGGATCTCATTCTCGACTCGGTGGCGGATCCCATCATCGTCACGGACCCGTCCGGCGGCACGGTGCTGATGAATGATCCGGCCGAGCGCCTCTTCTACGCCCCTCCGGACAGCGGCGAGGCCACCCGGCGGCGGGCGCACACCAACGACGCGCACTTCTCCTCGTTCCTGTCGCACCTGCTGACGCCCGGCGGCCCGAAGCGCTGGCGTGGGGAGCTGCACCTGGTGGAGCCCGCCACGGGCACCCCGCTGCCCATGGAGGCCACGGCCAGCCAGGTGCTCGCGGACAATGGCGAGCCCACCTCCATCGTCACCCTGTTGCATGACCGGACGGAGGCGCTGGAGAAGGCACGGCTGCTGGAGCAAGTCCGCTCCGCCTCGAGCGAGCTGGAGGCCAAGGTGCACTCGGCCACCGCGGAGCTGGCCGAGCAGAACGAGAAGCTGCGGCGGCAGGCGCTCCAGGTGGAGCAGGCCAGCGCGGCCAAGTCCCAGTTCCTGGCCAACATGTCCCACGAGTTCCGCACGCCGCTCAACGCCATCCTCGGCTACACGAGCATGCTGCTGCAGGGCGTGAACGGAGAGATGACGCCCCAGCAACGGCGCAACCTGCAGCGCATCGACTCCAACGGGCGGCACCTGCTCCAGGTCATCAACGAGATCCTGGACATCACCCGGATTGAAGCGGGGCGGATGCCGCTGAACCTCACGGACTTCCAGCTCCCGGAGCTGCTCCAGGAGGTGATGGCGGAGATGGACCCCATCATCGCCCGGACGAAGCTGACGGTGGGCAGCCACGTGACACCGGACGTGCCGGAGCTGCACGGGGACCGGCAGAAGGTGAAGCAGATCGTCCTCAACCTGCTGTCCAACGCGCTGAAGTTCACGCACGAGGGCTCGGTGCAGCTGTCGGCCGCGTATGACTTCGCCACGTCCACGGTGAGCATCTCCGTGAAGGACACGGGCATTGGCATCGCGCCGGAGCACCAGGAGAAGGTTTTCGAGGATTTCCAGCAGGTGGACAGCTCTCCCACGCGTGTCTACGGCGGCACCGGCCTGGGTCTGTCCATCTGCCGACGTCTGGCGGCGATGCTGGGAGGCCGGGTCACCGTGCAGAGTGCAATCGGCCAGGGTTCCACCTTCACGCTGCACGTGCCGTGGCGTATGAGGCGTTCATGACGAATGCTCCGGACAACTCCAAGCCCCTCGTGCTGGTCGTCGACGACTACCAGGACGCGCGGGAGATGTACGCGGAGTACCTGGAGTTCTCCGGGTTCCGGGTGGACCAGGCGACGAACGGGGCCGAGGCGCTGGACAAGGCCTTCGCGCTGATACCGGACGTCATCCTGATGGACCTGTCCCTGCCCATTATCGACGGGTGGGAGGCCACGCGCCGGCTCAAGAGCGACGAGCGCACGAAGCACATTCCGGTGGTGGCACTGACGGGGCACGCGTTGGCCAATGAGCCCGGCTCCGGGCAGCAGGTGCAGTGCGACTCCTTCGTGGTGAAACCCTGTCTACCGGACACGCTGGTGGCGGAGGTGAAGAAGGTGCTCGCGGCACGCAAGAAGTGACAGATGGCCATGGCCCGGACCTCCTCCCTGTACCTGTATGGGGTGCTGCGCGCGAAGCAGGAGCTGCGCTTCGGCGCGCTCGGCCTGGGGACACCGCCCGCCGAGGTGGTGACGGTGCACGACGGCGAGCTGGCGGCGGTGGTGTCCGAGGGCTCAGCGGCAGTGCCGGACCCCACGAGGGACCACCTGCTGGCCCACCACCGCGTGCAGGAGGCGGTGATGCGCGAGCACACGCTGCTGCCAGCGGCCTTCGGGCTCACGTTCCGAGGCCACGAGGAGGTGGTGGAGCTGCTGCGCTCGGCGCGGGACGCCTTCACGGGCGTGCTGGCGAAGCTGGAAGGGCACATCGAGCTGGGCGTGAAGGTGCTGTGGGATGAGGACGTCATTGCCCGGGAAGCGGCGAGGCATGACGCCCAGACGCTGCTGGAGTCCCTGAGGCCGCTGGCCACCGCGGTGCGCGAGGTGCGCCCCCTGGGCGAGCGGATGATCCTGAACGCGGCCTTCCTGGTGGCACGGGAGCACGAGGCGGCCTTCGATGCGAAGCTGCGCTCGCTGGCGGCGCGCTTCGAGTTGCTCACGCTCCAGTACACAGGCCCGTGGGCGCCCTATCACTTCACGGACATCGTGCTGCGGCGGGAGCCCACACCGGAGCGGTGACAGGAACGGCCCCACGTTCACGGTACCAACCACTGGGTTGATCAGAATGCGGCGTGCCACAGCTGACTGGTCAGCTGTCTGCGACGGGCGGATGGCCACAGCTGAAACAGCCCCTGTAAAAACGGGCACTTGGCCACAAGGAGTCCTGGCGCAGGCGACTCCGACCCACCCGCCCAGCTGAGAAGCGGGGCCCCTACCGGGCCGGGCTCTCTGTGGCCTTGGCGCGGAGCGCCTCCCACAGCAGCGCATGGTTCAGCAGGATGTCCTTGAGCGCTTGCTGAACCGCCTTCGAGTCCAGTGCCTGCGTGCTCATGAGCGTGTGGGCGTCGTACGCCGCGATGATGGCATTCTCCAATTCGCTCTGGAGATCCGGCGAGTTCGCGAACTGTTCCTTGGTGTTGTTCGCGGCCTGCTGCGTCAGCGTGGGCGACTCCACACTTCCCAGTGAGCAGGCACCTCGCCCAGCCACGGGACACCCCTGTCCTTGTACTTCGGGTAGCGAGGGAAGCTCATCGCGAGCCCCTCCGAGCACGGGCAGGTTCGCGATGGCTGGAAGGAGCAGACAGGTTCGGTTCACGCATGGCCTGCGGCATGCCCCCGCAGGGGCGCAAGCACGCGCCCGTCAATCTCGGGTGCTCCCTGCTCTCCGGGACTCACTGGCACAAGCGCCGGATCCAGCGGCGCAAGGAGTTCTCTGCTGGGGGCAACCTGGGGAACCAGTCATACCGCTCCTCATACAGATACGGCTCCAACACGCGCGCCAGCGCCCTGTACTCCGGTCCCGTCTCGCCCTTCTGCGTGTCGAGCAGTTTCGGCCACTCTCCCAGGGTAAGCAGCACCCGCTCGCCTTCCAGCGGCTGCACCGACACCTGAGGGAAAGCCAGCTTGCTTCTCAAGCCCTCCTCGCCCCCCACCTGCCCCAGCAGCGGCTGGCCCAAGAATGTCAGCCAGTACGCACCTCGGGCCTGCGAACCGATACAGGCCCCTGTCTCCATCAGCTTGTAGACGTCCAGCCCCAGGTAGCGCCAAAGCAGAGGCTCGACGGCGCCCCGCGCGGCGAACCAGCGGCCCTGAGGCGCGATGAGGGCCAGGCTCGCGTAGCCGAAGCTGAAGGGCAGCTCGCGCGCCAACTCCAGCGCCAGCGCGCGCACATGGCCGGGGCCGTGCTCCACCATGTACTCGGTGGGCAAGGTGAAGAGCACCCCCGTCGCCGAGCCCTGCCGGTTCAACCCTTCCGGATCGTTCAGCCACCGGCCGACGTACTCGAAGTTGTAGCCCCCTACCTGGCTGCAGTCCTCTTCCAGTTGGACGATCCAGGCAGAGCCCCACGGGCGCTCTAAGAGGGTGTAGCGGGTTTGCTCCCAGCCCTTCTCATCCAGCGGGAGATAGTCGCCATCATTCGAGACGTACCAAGGCAGCGCCTCAGGAGGAATGGAGCGCCGGTAGGTCTCAAGGGCCCGCCAGATGGCGTGGGCCACCTCCTTGTGAGAGTGGGGCAGGAAGAAGCAGATAGCCACACCGTCCCGTGCCACCACAGCGTCATCGCCGAGCTCAGGGAGCAGCCGAATCCGGGGGATGTGTTTCTTCATGGAGTAATCTTCTTGGGCGAAAGAATGACCGGATGTCCTCCCAATGCCTCTTGGTAGATTTGGCCTTGGCTCTGCCCGGAATAGGCGCTGTCGCTGCTGTATTGCCGCCATTGGGGGACATTGGTCTCTGGGCACGGAAACTTGAAGTCCAGGGTGAGTGCAGCGCGGCGCCAGTTATCGTCGAGATACAGAACGATGTCGGGCTTGATGGTGCGCCACAGCTCGCGGGTGCACCCCTGGGCAATCAAGCGCGCCTCCTCCTCGCGGCTCACCATCTCCAGAAACTGGGCGTTGCGATAGTAGCGGTAGCGCTGCTCCAGCCTGAACGGCCGGGGCCACAATTCCTCCAGCACCTCGCGAGCACACTCCAGCGCCAGCGCATGCTTCTGCTGGCCCAGTTGCATCGCCCGGGTGATGGGCTGGGGACACCCATCCACCACGACTTCCTCCCCGCACTCCGCGCGTGTGGGCGCTCGGCCTCCGAAATACCGCGCGTTGATACGGCGCTCGGCCTCTCTCGCGCATTCCCAGAGCCGCTCCTCAAGCTCTCCCACCGCGTTGTCACTTCCCAGCACGGTCACCAGCAGGGGCGCAGTCTTCACCAGCACCGAGGCCACCGTGGGGGCTGCGGCAGGCGCGGCGGTGCTGGCCCCCTCCCCCGCCACAGTCGTGGCATGGCGAAGCCGCCCGGCCGTCTCCGTGTCCAGGCGCCACTGCCCCTGGCGGGAATGGGGCGTGCTTCCAGCGCACGCCACCAGCAGCACACTGGCACCCCACAGGCACGCGCGCTCGACACGTGCGAACAAAGAGCGGTTCGGTTCACTCATGGCACGCGGCCATGCTACCGCAGGGGCACTCGGAGATCGCTGGGCAGCGCCCCGCCATCAGGTGCTCACTGGCACAGGCGGCGGATCCAACGGCGCATGTTGTCGCCCTCAGGGGCCCACAACGAAAACCAGTCATCGCGCTCCTCGTACAGGTACGGCGCCAACACCCACGCCAGCGTCCGGTACTCCAGCACGTACACCTCCTGAGCCGTGTCGATCAGCTCCGGCCACTCTCCCAGGGTGATGAGCACCCGCTCTCCCCCCAGCGGCTGCACGGACACCTGCGGGAAGGCCAGCTTGCTCCTCAAGCCCTCCTCGCCCCCCACCTGCCCCAGCAACGGCTGGCCCAGGAACGTCAGCCAGTACGCGCCTCGGGCGCGCCCCCCGATGTGCCCCCCTGTCTCTATCAGCCTGTAGATGTCCAACCCAGCGTAGCGCGACAGCAGTGGCACCACGGCCCTGCGAGCGGCGAACCAGCGGCCGTGAGGAGCAATGAGGGCGAGGCTGGCGTAGCCGAAGCTGAACGGCAGCTCGCGTGCCAGTTCCAGCGCCAGCGCGCGCACGTGGCCGGGGCCGTGCTCCAAGAGGTACTCGGTGGGCAAGGTGAAGAGCACTCCCGTCGTCGAGCCCTCCCGGTTCAGCCCTTCCGGATCATTCAGCCACAGGCCGGCATACTCGAAGTGGTAGCCCCCCACCTGGCTACAGTCCTCCTCCAACTCCACGTGCCACGCGTAGCCTCCTTGGCGCTCCAGGATTTTGTAGCGGATGTGCGCCCAACCCTTCTCGTCCAGCGGGAGATAGTCGCCATCATCCGAGACGTACCAAGCCAACGATCCAGAAGGTACGGCGCGCCGGTAGGTCTCCAATGCGCGCCAGATGGCCGGAGCCACCTCCTTGTGGGAGTGGGGCAGAAAGAAGCAGATAACCACGCCGTCCCGGGCCACCACGCTGTCATCGCCGAGGTCTGGCACCAGACGAATCACGGGAATGTGCTCCCTCATGGAGTTCCTCTCAGTCAGCGGTTCGTTCGAGCCAGCAACACTCACTGCGGCCGGGGGCGGCCCTCGCCGGAGGTGGACGGGCGGCCACGCTTGCCGGGAAACACCGGCACGTAGCACGCCTGCTGGTACATCTGGCCATCGCCGAAGACGTCGCACGCCTCGCGGCTCACCTTCATGCGCACCCAGCAGCCTCCGTTGAGCACCACTTGCTGGGGGTGAGGGCACCGGCCTTTCTTGTCGGGCTGAGCCTGTCCCTCGGAGAGCTCGGGGAGACTCTCCGCCACCGCCCGCTCCGAGCCGGACGGAGAGGCATGCTCCAGCGAAGTGGAGCCCGCCGCCTCCCCGAGCCCTGCCGTCTCTGTCTCTGGCGCTCCCGGCGCGGCTCGCGAGTGCGCGGCTTGCGCGGCCTCCGGAGACACTGCGCGAGCCGGGGGTAAGGCCTCCCGCATCATCCCTCCGACCCACAGGCCCAGCGCCCCCGCCGCCACCACCACCGCCAGCCAGGGCCACCACGCGGGCCCGGGCGCGGAACGCCGAGCCGCGAGGGCCTCTGCCCTCACCGGCTCAGGCTCGGGCACGGGCTCGTGGTTCCTCGAGGGGAACGGGCTGAGCGCGTCCGCCGCCTGCTCCAGCGCGGGGGCCAGCTCGGCCCCGGAGATGCGCTCCTCGGGGCGGATGGCGAGCATGCGCAGAATCAGCTCTCGCAGCGGCGGCGCCACCTGGGCAGAGAACAGGGCCCGCGGCAGCATCAGCGAATCCAAATACGGGATGCCCTGCTCATCCCTGAGCGGCACGCCCATCTCCGGGTACTTGCCGGTCGCGAGCACGCAGGCGGTGACGCCCAGGGCGAACACATCATCCGCGGGCCCAGCCCGGTAGCGCTCCGAGGTGTGGCGGAACCGCAGGGTGAACAGCCAGGCCTCGGGCGAGCGGTACGCCGGCGTTCCCGGAGGCAGTTGCTGAGGCGTCAGCGTGTCCGCCTCCGGGTAGATGCCGGAGCCGAAGTCCATGAGGAACAGTCGGCTGTCGGAGCGGCGGACCAAGAGGTTGCCGCCCTTGAAGTCCCGGTGGAGCGCCCCCTGTGCATGGAGGTACTGGAGGGTGAGCGCCGCCTGGGCCAGCAGCCGCAGTTGCTGCGCCGCCGAGGGACGGAACATTCGGCCCCACTCATACAGGGGCACGCCGTCCACCCACTGCATGGCCACGAACGGATGCCGAGCGCCGCTGGGGCTCACCCAGTGTCCATGGTCCACGAGCCGGGGAATGTGCGGGTGCAGCGTGCGAGACAGCAGCTCCCGCTCGCGGCCATAGCGTGGGTCCTCGGGCAGCACGGCCACCTTGAGAGCCACGGGCGGCAGGTGCTCCTGGCCGATGCGCACGGCGCGGTAGACGGCGCCGTTGACGCCCCGCCCCGCCCAGTCCACCACGCGCCAAGGGCCCACGGGGGTGCCGAGAGGGAGCGCTGCGGGGTGGAGCGGGGGCATGGACGGGCTTGGCATGGGTGCCCGCCACCCTACCTCAGAGGTAGGCGCGCGTTAGAAGCCTTCCGCGTGAGGCCAGGCGACCTGCTCCACCTGCCGGAACGTGGACGCCATGGGAGCCACGCTGGTAGCGTCGAGCGCCCTTCATGGGAGACCCCATGCGTTGGCTCCAGATGGCTGTTGCCGTCCTCTCCGTCACGGTGACGGCCGGCTGCCCCTCGGAAACGACGCAAGGAGGTCTGCGGGCACGGCCAGGACCGCTCCCCCGCGTGTCTCGAATGTGGAGGGCCGTAGGTGCGGAGGTGGAACTGGCGCAAGGGGAGCGTGGTCTTCGCGAGCGTGTTGCTGCCCCTGCCCCTGCTGCTGTTGCTCTGGGCGCTCCTGAAGCCAGAAGTCCCCACGCAGCCGCTCCCTGGGGTGCGCATCAGCCCCGTGCTCACCCCTGAGCAGCGCATGCAACGGGAGACCTATGGCCGGCGGTGCGGACCTAGCGGAGCGTGTGAAGCGCCGTTGGGCTGCCTGTTCGACGGCCGCCACCTCCGGTCCACCTGCGTCGACAGCGAGTGTTTGACGGACGGCCAATGCAAGGAAGACGAGGTCTGCCGCCTCCTCGCTACATGGGGAGGAGGCCCCTTCGTGCGCCGCTGCATCCCCGTGGGTCTTCGCCAGGAAGGCGAGGGGTGCGTCGAGCTTCCGGATGACCGGGCAAACGCCTGCGCCGCGGGCTTGCTGTGCGGTGGCAGAGAACACGCTTGGTGTGCCCGGCTCTGCCGTCCCGAAGACAGTCAGAGCTGCCCGGAGGGCTTTTTCTGCGCGGACACCGTTCCCCAGCCCCTGTGTTTCCCCACCTGCGCCCTCCTCGAAAGGGATGCACTGTTGGCCCGAGAGGCCGCCTTTCCAGGCAAGGTGTGGATGGAGTGCGTCGAACCCTGCGGCGAAGGCAAGCCCCCCTGCGGCGAGGGCAAGGTCTGCGACGGCTGGCATTGTCTGCCGGCTTGCGACCCTCAAGGGCCTCCCAACGCCTGTGGCGAGGGTTACCACTGCAGCCGGAGCTGGGAGCAGGGCCCCTTCTCGTGCCAACCGCTCTACTGGGACTGGACGATGGGGATCTGAGCGCACCCTTTCGAGACGCTCACTGAGATAGCCCACCGATCATCTGGAGAATGCGGCCGGTGACACCCTTCAAGTCCTTGTCGATGTCCTCCAGCTTGCGCGGCGGCTTGAAGACGTAGAAGTGCCGGTTGAAGGGAATCGCGTAGCCCACCTTCGTCTTCTCGTGGTCGATCCACGCATCCGTCGCATGGGGCAGCACCTCGCGCTGGAAGTACGCCTCCACGTCCTCGGAGAGCGGGACGTTCTCCGTGTCACGGAGGTTCGCGTCCGCCACGGGCTTGCCCTTGCCCTTGCCCTTCGAGCCCAGCACCGGCTGGCCCTTCGCGTCCCGCTCGGGGCGCTCCACCGTGATGGTGCGGTAGCCGAAGTCCCCGTTCTTGAAGATGCGGCTGATGGGCACGCCCTCGCGCGTCACCTCCTGGAACTCTCCGAAGATGCGTGTGACGAAGCGGAGTGACGCCGCGCTCGCTGCGAGGAGATGACTTGTCAGAGGCTCCCCCTGACATACCCATGACACGTCGCCACGGCGCGGGACAAGACCGCTATACTCGCGCTGTTACGAAGGTCGGGTCCCCCCTCATGAATGGCCGTCGCGTCCTCTCTCCAGTCCTCCTTCTTGGCGCCGGTACCGGCGAGGCCACGTGTGGGATCCTGTATCTCGCGAGCTACCTGCGCCGGGGCGGCATCGAAGCGTTCGTCCGGCTCTACGATGGGGACGAGACCGAGGAAGAGGTGGCTCGCTCGCTCGAGGCCCTGGTGGCCCGTGTGCGCCCCAAGCTCGTCGGCATCAGCCTCAAGTGGTTCCACCACGTCCACCGCGCCCTGCTCGTGGCGCGGACCTTGCGGAAGATCGACCCCAGCATCCGCGTCGTCGTGGGCGGTAACACCGCGGCGTACTGGTGGCGGGAACTGCACGCCTTCGACTCCATCGACCACATCGTCCTGGGCGACGGCGAGCGGCCTCTGCTGGCGCTCTGCCAGGGTGACCCCTCCCCGCCCAACTGCGTCACCCGGGATCCAGACGGCTCTCCACGGCGTCTGCCCCTGAAGTACGTCCAGGGCGCCACGAACAGCGAGGACGTCTACTACTCCCACTTCCAAGACATCTTCCTGAGCCAGCAGGACCTCCACGCGTTCTCGGGGTGGGTCGCGCCCGGCAAGGGCTGTGGCGAGAACTGCCTCTATTGCGGCGGAGCCCGCGGCAACCAGAAAGCGGCCTTCGGGCGCGCCAAGCCGTTCCTGCGATCCGAGGAGAGCGTGCGCCGCGATCACCAGGAGATCGCTCCTCGGACGTGGCAGATGCGCTACGACTTCTCGGGGAGCACGGCGGAGTTCCTCCAGAATACCTGGGCGGGAGTCGATCTCTCCCGCCACTGCTGCACGTACTTCCTGTGGGGCGTGGCACGGATCGAGCTCATCGACGCGCTGGCGCAAACCTTCGAGCGCGTCTTCATGGTGCTCGACATCGGCTGCTTCTCGGAGCAACAGCGGCTCGAGCAGATGCGCCGGGGCCTGCTCAAGCCGTGTGCCACGGATCAGGAGCTGCTGGAGCTCATCGACCGCTGCCGCCGCCACAAGAACCTGGACGTGGAGATCTCCGGCATCGCGGGCCTCCCCTTCGCCAGCGCTGCCACGCTGAAGGAGGAGCTCCGCCTGGTGGAGAAGGTCATCAGCCTGGACTGCGTGGTGGGCTACCAGCGGCTCGAAGCACAGCCGGGAGCGCTCGTCACGGAGCACCCCGCGCGGTTCGACATGGAGACCGAGGCACGGACGTTCACGGAGTTCCTCGAGTACTTCGAGCAGCGCGAGCCCGGCGACGTATCCGTGCCGATGCTGCGCTTCCGCGACGCGGCGCTCGAGGAAGCGGTGCAGCGCACGTCGGACCATGTGGACTCCCTCGCGTGGAAGCACCGGGCTGCAAAGCGGAAGGTGCAGATCAACGGACGCACGCGCCTCCTGAACACTGCCCCCTCGACGCTCCAGTTCAAGCTCAGTGACTGGCTGGGTCCCCACAAGGTCCCCGCGAAGGTGGCGCAGGAGACGGTGACGGTGGTGCGCTCCGTGGACGGAACGGGCCTCGCCTGTGCGCCCTCCGTCAGCCCACGGCGGTTCACCGACCCGACACTGGATCAGGGCGAGGAGGGTCAGATTCTCCTGTCGGCCCTCGCCGCCTTCGAGCGCCCTACCACGGTCGCCCAGGCGGTGACGCAGCTGGGAACGAAGGCGAGGCTCGATCCGCACTCCGCCCGCGAGGTGATTGACCACCTCGTGGACGGCCGCTTCCTGCAGCCGACATGAGTGGCCAAGCATCGCCGAGGCGCCTGAGCCGGGCTCAGGCGCCCTCGTGACAGCGAACGCTCAGGTTCCCGAGGCGATCTTGATGGCCTCGTTCACCAGCGTGTCGAACCCGGCGTGGAGCCGGACCCAGCCCGCGCTGTGCTCGGAGCGCGCGAAGTACTCGCCCTTGGGGTTCTTCGCGAGGACGAGGAAGCCCATCTCCTTGCCGCCCTTGCCGTAGCCGATGCGCACCTGCTCCTCGGGCGCTCCGCCCGGCGGCTCCTCGCCCTGGCCCAGCACGTCCATCGCCATCATCCGCCAGACGCGGTCGTGCCAGTTGCGGACGAACTCGTCCGGCTTGTCCGGCGCGTTCTGCGGTGCAATCACCACCGGCGTCGGAGGCTTGCCCGTCGAGGTAAAGGTCCGCGAGTTCTTCCCCGCTGAAACGGTGATGGAGTCGTAGTCCCCCTCCTCGAACAGGTGCAACCGGCGATCCACCAGCCGGCTCATCGCGTTCTCCAGGTCCGGGAGAAGGGTCGTCACCAGCAGGAAGACCTTGCCGTCCTCCCGCAACGCGTACGGAGTCCCCCAGGCGCCGCCCGTGGGGGCCGCCAGCGCGAGCACCTGCTCCCGGCCATCCACCGTGAACGTCAGTTTGCGCGGGCTGTTCACCAACCCCAGTTCCTCGAGCTTCTTCGCGTCCAGCTCGCCCAGCGACCGCGAGCCCTTCACCGGCGCCAGACGGCCCCACAAGGTCTCCGCGTTCGCATTGGCTCGCAGCTCGCGAGGCGGCGGAGGCGGTGGCGGCGTGGGCGGCGTGGACGAAACTCCCGCATCCACCGCGCCCACCGTGGAAGCCACCGCCGCTCCACCATCCGTGCCCCCAGGCACACCGCCATCCGTCCCCAAAGCCGGAGGAGGCGCGGGAGGCGGTGGCTTCGGCTTGTCGCCCACCCGCACCCAGAGCCGGTCCTCGTCCTGCGGGTTGCGGAACAGCTCGGCGAAGCGCGTCGGGTCCTCGTAGCGAACCTTCTGCAGCGCCCGCTTGGAGAGATCCAACACCGTCACCTCGCCGGGCTGGCCCTCTGGCTCGCGCTGCCACGTGAGGAAGGCCGCCACCAATCCCAGCGCCGCGAGCCCACCCTGCAGCGCCAACCCTCGCGCGTTCATGACGCACCTCCTGCCGGTACCGCCGGCGCACGGCGGCCCCGCCGCCGCGTCACGAAGAACCCCACGCCCAACACCACCGCCGGCGCCAGCAGCACCGTGGCCCAGAACCACAGCACGTCCTGCTCGCGCGTGTGCTGGATGGGCACGTCCTCCTCACTCGTCACCTTGCCAGAGATGGCCTCCTCGCCCGTGAGCCAGCGCAGCGCGTCCAGCGCCAGGTACACGTTGCCCAGGCTCGGCAGCACGCCATCCACCAGCGCATCCGAGTCGCCCAGCACCACCGCCCGCCCCGGATCCTTGCCGGTGCCCTGCTTCTGCACCGCCACCGCCAGCGGCCAGTTGCGGCGCTCCTCGCCCGGATCCTCGGTGAAGTTGCCGTTGGCGTCCGGGAAGGTGGCCTCGTGCGCGCGCACCGTCACGTCCACGCTGATGCCCTCGGGCGGCGGGACGATGGGCTCCAGCGCACCCGCGCCCAGCATCACCACGGGCCCCTGCCCGCCCAGCTGCGCGAGCGTCGAAACGGACGGGTGCGAGGAGTAGTTCGAGGTGCCCAGGTTGGTGCGATCGCTCGGCTGGCGGGTGAGGCGGAAGTACACCTGATCATTGGCCAGCTTCGTCTTCAGGTACTTCACCCCGAGCATCTTCAGCAGCTCGTCCTCCGGGGAGCCCTCCGGATCCAGGGCGATGAACAGCCGCCCGCCCTTGTTGAAGTACTCGCGCAGGGCCGCCACCTCCTCCGGGAGGAAGGGCTTGGTGGGCCCGAGGATGAGCACCGCCGCCGCGTCGCGCGGCACCTCGGTGCCCAGGCCCTCGCCAGCGCTCACCGTTTGCACCTCCACGTTCTGGCCGCGCAGCAGCTCCTTGAGCTGGGAAATACCGGGGCGCTCCGTCTCCCCCGGCAAGGCGCGCGCGTCGCTGCGCTCGCCATGGCCCTCGGTGAGGTACACCACGCGGCGCGGGCGGGCCACCGTGAGCAGCCGCTTCTGAACTTCCTGGTCCAGCCGGCTCAGCTGCCCACGCGCCCGGTCGAGCTCCAGGCCCACGGTGAACACCTCGCGCTGCTCGCCGCGCGCCAGCACGAGGACGCCGTTGGTGGTGACCCCCACCGTGCGGGCCTTCGCCGGCTCCACGGCCTGGTCCAGCCGCTCCACCTGGAGCTGCGGAGACTCCTCGCCCAGCTCGCGAAAGTACTGGCTCACCGCCTCGCCCACGTCATTGGCGGGCGGGAAGAAGAGCATCACCTGCAGCGGCTCGGTGAGGCCGCGGACAATCTTCCGGCTGGACTCACCCGGCCGCGCGGTCCGGAAGTAGGACAAGTCCCACGTCACGTCCCGCTGCGTGGCCACGTACATGGCCGCGAAGGCGAAGATGAGGACGAAGGCCGTGCCCGCACCGGAGTACAGCGCCCCGCGCGTGCGGTCCGTCTCCAGGACGGGCGCGCGGGCCATGGCGGCAGCCGAGGACTCCAGCAGCGCCAGCGGCAGCAGCGACAGCACCAGCAGCGCCGGGAAGAGCGCCTGGAACACCACCGCCAGCTTCGGCGAGGACTGGGACAGCGGCGTGCCGAGCAGCTTCGCCCCCAGCTCCGACTGGGCGGTGAAGAGCAGCAGGCCCACGAAGCCCGCCACGTAGCAGAGCAGCGCCCAGCGCCAGAGCACCTTGCGCTCGCCGGTGGCCTGGGACATGCGCAGCACTCCCAGGCCGATGATTCCCAGCAGCACCACGGTGCGCACCGCCACGGTGGCGGTGAGCGCGGTGCCCGCGCCAGCAATACGCTCGGCGACGAGGCCGAGCACCAGCACCGCCGCGAAGGCGATGCTCAGGACGAGACTGCTTCCCCGGGAGTTCATCGCCACCTCCGCGCTTCCAACACCCGGGTGGCACCGAACAGCGCCACGTAGGTGAGCACCAGGTAGTAGGCCACGTCTCGCACATGCACCAGGCCGCTCTGGAACGGCGGGAAGTGCTGGTTCCACAGCGACATCGCGCTGAACACTCCGGCCAACGGCTGCTCGGCAATGCGCGCCAGCAGCCAGCACAGGATGAGGCCCACGAGCATCACCGCGGTCAGGATGGCGGCCATGATCTGGTTGCGGGCCAGCGCCGAGCCGAACGTCCCCACCGCCAGCGACGCGCTGCCCAGCAGCAGCAGCCCCAGGTAGCCCGCGAAGATGTGGCCCGCGGACACCTTGCCGTGAACCGCGATGAGCAGCGGCATATATAAGGTGCACGCCAGGTAGAGGGCCAGGAACAGGAGCCCCGCCAGGTACTTGCCCAGGACGATGTCCCTGTCTCGCAGCGGCGAGGAGTACAGCAGGGGCAGCGTGCCCGCCTGCCGCTCCTCGGCCAGCAGCCGCATGGAGATGAACACCGAGGCGACGATGGTGAAGCCGCTCGAGTAATAGAAGAAGTTGGAGAGCACCGTGGCGGAGCGCTCCGCCGCCTTGCTCAGGGCAAATGCGTTGAAGAACAGCCCGTTCAACGCGAGGATCACCGCGATGATGATGTAGCCGCTCAGCGAGCGCAGGTAGCCGGCCAGCTCGCGGCGGGCAATCAGCAGCGCCTTCATGAGGACACCTCCTGGGACGACGCCCCGCCATTCCGGGTCAGGCTCAGGAAGATGGACTCGAGCCGCTGCGCGCCGCGATCCAGCCGGAGCAGCTCCAGCCCCGCCCCCACCAGTGCCCGCGCCACCTGGGGCCTCTGGTCCGGAGACACCTCCACACGCAGCGACAGCACCGTGCCGTCCTCCTGCGCCACCGTGACGGGCCCCAGGCCCGCCAGCGCCTCCAGGGCCTTGGCCTTGTCGCCACGCACCTCCACCTCCACCGAGCCGCCGCCCAGCTTGCGCGCCAGCTCCTCCTCCGTGCCCTGCGCCACCAGCTGTCCGCCGCTGATGATGAGCAGCCGGTCACACGTCTCGCTGATCTCCGGGAGGATGTGGCTGGAGACGAGCACCGTGTGCGCACCCTTGAGGCTGCGGATGAGCTCGCGCATGCCGCGGATCTGCGCCGGGTCCAAGCCACTGGTGGGCTCGTCCAGGATGAGGAAGGCCGGGCGGTGCACCAGCGCCTGCGCCACGCCCACGCGCTGCCGGTAGCCGTGGCTGAGCGTGGAGATGAGCGCCCCGTCCTTCTCTCGCAGCGCCGTCTTCTCCTCGGCCTCGGTGACGCGCGCGCGGACCTCCTGTGAGGACACCCCGCGCAGCTGCGCCACATAGGCGAGGTACTCGCCCACCGTCATCTCGTCATAGAGCGGCGGCGTGTCGGGCAGGAACCCGATGCGTTTGCGGACCTCGTGGGGATCTCTCACCGCGTCGTATCCGTCGATGACGACACGCCCCGAGGTGGGTAAGAGCACACAGCCGAGGATCTTCAACGTCGTCGTCTTCCCCGCGCCGTTCAGGCCAAGGAAGCCGATGACCTCACCTTTGTTGATGGTGAAGGCCAGATCTCGAACCGCTGCATGCTCGCCGTAGTACTTCGTGAGCCCTTCGACCTGGATCATCCGGGACCCTCTGTACCTTGCGAAAAACGCGTCTTAATTCGCGCAGGATGGAACTTTGTCAAGACGGATCGGGCGCGTCGGAGTGAGTGAACTCCAGGCCCCCCTGGGTGCGACCCAGGGTGAAGCGCAGGGCGCCCTCCAGCTGTGGGTGGATGAATGAGAAGCCCAGGCGCTCGGCCACCGTGGGGCGCACATGGGTGCTGGAGAGCACGGTCTCCTTCCCCATCTCCCCGAAGAGCGCCTGGATGGCCGCCGCGGGCACGGGCAGCACCGCCGGCCGGGACACCACCCGGCCCAGCGTGCGGGCCAGCTCTCCCTGGCGCACCGCCTGGGGGGCCACGGCATTCATGGGCCCACGCAGCTCCCGGTTGAACAGGGCCAGCTGGATGAGCCCCAGCACGTCCTCCAGGGAGATCCAGCTCAGCCACTGCTGGCCACCGCCCACCGGCCCTCCGCCGCCCATGAGCGTGGGCGGGAGCAGCTTCGCCAGCGCCCCTCCCCTCGGATCCAGCACCACGCCGATGCGCAGGTGCACCACGCGGATGCCCGCCGCCTCCGCCGCAGCCGTGGACGCCTCCCACTGCTTGCACACGTCCGCCAGGAAACCGGCGCCCGGGGGGCTCTCCTCCGTCACCACCTCGTCGCCTCGGTCCCCGTAGATGCCGATGGCCGCCGCGCACACCAGCACCTGCGGCTTCTTCTGGAGCCGGGCCAGGGCCTCGCTCAGCACGCGCGTGCCCTCGGTGCGGCTTCGGAGGATGAGCTCCTTCGTCTCCGGGGTCCACTTCTGCCCCACGTTGGCGCCCGCCAGGTGCACCACTGCGTCCACGCCCTCCAGCGCCGCCGTGTCGATCTCTCCCTTGTCCGGGTTCCAGGCCACGTCCCCGCGCGCCTTGTCCGCACGCCCTCGCACCAGCCGCCGCACCACGTGGCCGCCGGTGGTGAGGAAGGGCACCAGCGCACTGCCCACCAGACCGGTGGCCCCCGTCACGCCCACCGTGAGCGGCCCCTGCCCCGCGTAGAGCGCGTGCCGCCGCAGATCCTCGCGCGTCAGCGCGTGCCGGTACGTGAACACCCGCTCCAGCCGGCGCCGCACCATGCCGCCTCCCGCCAGCCGCCCCGGGAGCCCCATGGGCAGCGCGTACACCACCTCGTCCTCCAGCACCGAGGACGAGGGCGGCTCGGGCCACATCCGGTGCGTGTGCACCCAGCGCTCGAAGGGGCCGGACACCTGGGCGTCCTGGAAGAGCGAGCCCTCCACGTACTTCGTGTGCTCCGCCTCCCACGTCTGCGGCACCGGGCCGATCTTCATCCGGATCTTCAGACGGGTCCCCGGCTGGATGCCCGAGCCACTGCGCTCCACCACCTCCACGGCATCCCAGGGGGGCGTCAGCCGCTCGAAGGCCCCTTCGCGGGCATGCCAGGCGAACACCTCCGTGGCTGGCACCGGCATCCGGCTGCGCGCATCGAACATCCTGGACTTGCCCATAACCCCTCCGCGACAGTGAGGCTGCGCATGCTTACCCCGGAGCTCATTGATCGCGCAGTGGAAATCCTGCGGCGGGGCGGGGTCATCGCCCTGCCCACGGAGACGGTGTATGGCCTGGCCGCCAACGCCGAGGATGAGCTGGCCGTGCGCCGCATCTTCGCCATCAAGGGCCGGCCCTCCACCCACCCGCTCATCGTCCACCTGCCGGACGCCGCTGCCCTGTCCGAATGGGCCAGCCCCGTCCCCGATGAGGCCCACCGCCTGGCCGCTGCCTTCTGGCCCGGCCCGCTCACCCTGGTGCTGAAGCGCACCGCTCGCGCCACCGACGCCGTCACTGGGGGCCAGGACACCGTCGCCGTGCGCGTGCCGAACCACCCGGTGGCGCTCGCGGTGCTCCGGGCGCTCGGAGGAGGCCTGGCCGCTCCCAGCGCCAACCGCTTCGGCCGCGTCAGCCCCACCACCGCCGAGCATGTGCGCCAGGACCTGGGCGGCGACGTGGACCTCCTCCTCGATGGAGGCCCCTGCACCGTGGGCGTCGAGTCCACCATCGTGGACCTGAGCTCGGACGAGCCCTCCATCCTCCGCCCCGGGGGCCTCGCCGCCGAGGAGCTGGAGCGCGTGCTCGGGCGCCCCGTCCCTGTACGCACCGCGTCAACCGTGCGCGTCTCCGGCTCGCTGGAGTCCCACTATGCCCCCCGTGTGGGTGTGGAGCTGGTGGAGCCTGCTCAGGCTGCGTCCCGGGCCGAAACCTTGCGCCTCCAAGGACGGCGGGTAGGGGTGCTCGGCCCTCGGAGCCTGGCCCTGCCCAGCGAGCTGCAGCGCTTCGACGTGCCCGAAGAGCCCGCTGGAGCCGCCCGCCTCCTCTACCTGCGCCTGCGCGAGGCGGATGGGGCGGGCCTGGATGTGCTCCTGGCCTGTCTGCCTCCGGCACAGGGCCTGGGCGTGGCGGTGAGGGACCGGCTCTCGCGGGCCGCCGCACCTCGTCCCGGGGACTCTTGAAGCGCCACGCACTCTCCGATATCCCCGCCTTGCTTCCTGTCAGGAGCGTGCCCCTTTGAAGCGATGTCTGCTGAGCCTCGTCGTCCTCCTCGGTGCCCTGTCCGCCTGCGGTGACAAGCCGCCCGGCCAACTGGAGCCCATTCCCCGCCCGCCGGGCTACGTGGAGCCGCCCAAGCCCGAGGAGCCCAAGAAGGCCCCGCAGCCGGCCCCGGATCCCAACAAAGTGGTGCTGCGCTGGAAGCTCGCCACGGGCGCGCCCGTGGCCTTCCGCCTGGAGGGCTCGCCGGAGGACGGTGCCAGCGCGTTGAAGGTCACCTACGCGCTGGTGCACCCTGAGAAGGGGGACAACGTGGTGCGCATCGCCCGGGAGTCCTCGAAGGAGGCCGTGGAACAGGGCACCTTCAGCGAGCGCGGCTTCATCCTGGACGGGCTGGGCGACGTGGACCGGAACCTCGCCACGCTGCTGCTGGAGCTGCCCAAGGATCCGGTGGGCGTGGGTGACACGTGGGCGCTGGGCGCGGACTTCGTGAACCCCGAGCCGCTCGGCATGGGCTTCAGCGCGAAGAAGTCGGATCGGCGCAACACCGTGAAGCTCGCGTCGCTCACCCCGGAGGGCGACGACAAGGTGGCGACGATTCAGTACGATCTCTTCGAGACGGTGACAGGCTTCTTCCCGCCTGGCGCGGCCACGGCCACGGCTACGGGAGAGACGGTGCCCGTGAAGGCGGCCCCGGACAAGGGCAAGAACAAGGGCAAAGGCAAGAAGCCGCCCGCGGATGACCACCACAACGAGAAGCCCAAGGCCATCGAGGTCACCGCCGAGGTGAGCTTCAAGGGCACCGGCGAGTTCCTGGTGAAGGCGGGCAAGTGGCGCTCCTGGCAGGGCACGCTGGCCGCGAAGACGGCGGGCTCCTCGCCGGCGCCGGGCAAGTCCCTGGCGCACGTGCCCCCGGGCACGCTCAAGCTGCAGCTCACCGCGCTGGACTCGGTGCCCGCAGAGCTCCAGGCGCCCGAGGCGAAGAGGTAGTACACGCGGCCCTGTTCTCCTCCTGTCCGAGGAGAACACCCGCCCCCCGTGGCTCCTTGCCGCAGGGCGCGCGCCGATGCCACTCTCCGGCCCTCTCTTCTTCGTGAGGGCCTTCTTTATATGGCGCTGCACCCCGCTGCGTACTCCCGGTTCGTCCTGCCGCTGCTTGTTCTCCATCTGGCAAGCGCGTGTGGCGGCGGCTCGAAGCCCCCCACTCCCGAGGAGGATACGACCCCTCCCGTCACCCGGGCCGACCCCACGGGTGGCACCTTCACCACGCCCGTCTCCGTGTCGCTGATCTGTGATGACGGCAATGGCGGTGGCTGCGCGGAGACGCACTACACCACGGACGGCTCCACGCCCACGCAGGCCTCGCCGCGCTACAGCACGCCCCTCTTCGTGTCGGCCACCACGACGCTGAAGTTTTTCTCGGTGGACACTGCGGGCAACGCCGAGGCGGTGAAGACGGAGGAGTACCTCTTCGGCGCCGCCTCCACGCTCACGCTGACGGCGTCGCCTCGGGGCGGCAACTATGGCTCGGCCCAGACGGTGACGCTCACGTGCAGTTCCAGCACTGGCGAAGCCTGTGCCTCCATCCACTACACAACGGACGGCCTCTCGCCCTCCGCGTCCTCCCCGGCCTACTCGACAGCCATCCTGGTGAGCGCGAACACCACGCTGAAGTTCATCGGCATCGATGCGCAGGGCCGGCCCTCATCGGTGGTGACCGAGACGTACGTCATCGACACGGTGGCGCCCACCACGGCCGCGAGCCCCGCGGGCGGCGCCTACGGCACAGCCCAGAACGTGACACTCACCTGCGATGACGGGGGGGGCTCCGGCTGCCAGGCCACCTACTACACGACGGATGGCAGCACGCCGACGCGGAGCTCCACCGTGTACTCCGGCGCCATCTTCATCAACCGGCCCACGACGCTGAGGTTCTTCTCGGTGGACCGGCTGGGCAACTCCGAGTCCGCGAAGAGCGAGTCGTACACCTTCACTGCGGACGTCGCGCCGCCCATCACCACGGCGAGCCCGGCCGGTGGAGTGTATGCCTCGGCGCAGAACGTGACGCTCACCTGCGATGACGGCACGGGCGGCGCGGGCTGCACGGACACCTACTACACGACGAATGGCAGCACGCCCACGACGTCCTCGCCCCGCTACACGAACCCCATCGCCATCAGCGCCAACACGGTGCTGAAGTTCTTCTCGGTGGACGCGCGGAACAACGCCGAGCCCGTGCAGAACGCCTCGTACTTCATCGGCCGCACGCCCGCCTCCATCTCCGCGCAGATCGCCGCCGTGCGCGCCGCGGCGGATGGCGCGGTGAACCAGCAGATCGACCTGGCGCTCATCACCTACGTGAAGCCCTCCATCGGAGGGGACTCCCCGGGGTTCTTCCTCCAGGCCGAGCCGTCGGGCCCCGCCCTCTTCGTCGCGGTGTCTCCCTCCAGCATCAACCCTGTGCCCGTGGCCGGGGATCGCGTGACGCTGCTGGCCACGCAGAAGGCCACCGTGAACGGCATGGTGCACGTGACGGCCATCACCAACTACCTCCGCAACGGCACCAGCGAGCCCGTGGGGCCGCTGCGCGCCAACGTGACTTCCGTGGACCTGGCTCCCGCCGTGGCCAGCTACGAGAGCGAGCTCATCTCCATCACCGGCACGCTGCTGGACACCCTCTCGCCGTCCGGCTCGGGGTACGTGGCCTCCACCCTGTCTACCTCCGGCTCGGCCAGCAACAGCAACCTCCAGCTTCGTCTGCCCACCCTCGTGCAAGACACGCTCGACGTGAGCAAGGGCTGCAACGTCACCGCCCGCGCCCCGCTGTGGCGCAATGGCGCCCAGGCCCAGGCCTCCGGTTGGGTGAACAGCGATTTCACCGTCCACACCTGCCCGGCCCCCACCGTGCTGAGCGCGGCCAGCAGCGGCACCACGGGCGTCGTCATCCACCTGGACCGGCGCATTGATCCGACCAGCGTGCAGGCCAATGGCAGCCAGTTCACCTTCACCAACGGCCTGACGGCCTCGGCCGCCAGCGTCCAGGATCGCGACATTCTGCTGACGACTTCCACCCAGACCAACGGGCAGAGCTACACGGTGACGCTGGCCACCAGTATCCGCGACACCCTGGGCAGCGGCATGGACGCCACCGGCCGGACGGCCACCTTCGGCGGCTTCCAGGCCCCCGCTGTGCTGCGCATCAACGAGATCGCCCCCAACGTCGCCTCGGGCCGGGACTTGCTCGAGCTGTACGTGGTGCAGGGCGGCAACATCTCCAACTTCACCATCGTGCGGGACACCACCACGCTGACCGCCCTGCCCGCTGTCGCCGTGGCCACCGGTGACATCATCGTCGTCCACTTCAACCCGGACACCAACTCGGGCTTCGATGCCCCCAGCTCGGAGACGTCGAGCAAGACGCAGTTCCGCAGCGCGACATACGCCTCCAACTACGACAACGCCTGGGACATCCACGGCGGCACGCTGGGCTTCCTCTACAACACCAACAGCGTCGTCCTCGTGAACAATGCCCAGGGAGCGACCCAGGACGCGGTGGCCTTCGCCCGGCCCTCCGTCACCACGGAGACCTTCCCGCCCCTGCTCCAGGAGCTGCAGTCCGTCAACCAGTGGCTGCCGGCCAACTGCGGGGGCGCTCCATGCACCTACAGCACCTCACCTACAGCCATTGAAGTCTCTGCCAGCTGGGACAACGTCTCCACCGACCGGAGTACGACGTCTCGGCGTGTCGGCCCTACAGACACACACCGTGCGGCGGACTGGGCCGTTGGCCCGGCATCACTCGGGGTTCCCTAGATTTAACAGTGTGATTGTTATTGTTTAACATCACCGAACCACAAGCGTAGACTGCGCTCGCCCTGCAAAGAAAGCGGTTGGGCTCGTTTGCTCTCTTGCAGGGCCTATTCGGGAGGAGGAAGTCCGTGAAGAGATTGTTGATCGGCTTGCTGGCGGTGCTCATAACCACCGCCTGCGGCACGCAGGATGACGCAGCAGCACAGCAAAAGCGGGAACAGAGAGAACCCGCGACTGTCGCCAGTGTCCTCAACGACGCCAGGGCTCGCGCGGAGCTCAAGAGCCGCCGCTCTGAGTTGTCGACGCTGGCCTCGAGCGCCATCGTCTGGGACGACGAGTGCTTTGCTTTGTCGCTGCCCGCCAATGATGACAGCTCCACCGACGTCATCTCGCTGCCATTCCAGCTGAACTTCTTCGGCAACACGTATTCGCAGTTCTTCATCAACAACAACGGCAACGTGACGTTCAACGCGCGGATGCCGACGTACACCCCGTTCGTGCTGGGGGCCAACACGCCTCCCATCATCGCGCCGTTCTTCGCGGACGTGGACACGCGCTACGCGGGCTCGGGCCCGGTGTCGGGGCTCACCACGTTCTCGCAGGGCGCGTTCAGCTTCGAGGGCCACCGGGCCTTCTGCGTGAGCTGGGTGGACGTGGGCTACTGGTCTCGCCACGCCGACAAGCGCAACACCTTCCAGTTGCTCCTGGTGGACCGCAGCGACACGGGCGCCGGCAACTTCGACATCATCCTGAACTACTCGCGCATCCTCTGGGAGGCCGGTGACGCGAGCGGTGGCCGCAACGGCTTCGGTGGCACCTCGGCCGGCGCGGGCTTCTCCGCGGGCACGGGTGACGCGGCCAACTTCTTCCAGTTCCCGGGCTCGCTGGTGAACGGCGCCCTGCTGGACAGCAACAGCGAGACGGGCCTGATCCACGGCAGCCGCAACAGCACCATCCCGGGCCGCTACATCTTCAACGTGCGCAACGGCCGCCCGGACATCGCGCCCCCGGTGAGCACGCTGACGGTGTCCCCGGGGCCTGATGCCAACGGCGAGAACCACGGTCCGGTCAACGGCGTCATCACCGCGACGGACACCGAGTCGGGCGTAGCGAGCATCACCTACGTGCTCAGCGGCGCGACCACGGGCGGCGAGACGGTGTCGGGCTCGGCGGCCATCCTGCCCGTCATCAGCAACCTGGGAGTGACGACGATCACCTTCTACGCGACGGACGTGGCCGGCAACGTGGAGGCCCCGCGCACGCACACCATCAACATCACCGAGGAGCCTCCTCCTCCGGCCGAGTGCATCTCCGTGCACCTGAACGACTACAACCTGTTCCTGCTGGAGAACTACTCGGGCGGCCATGACGTGGTGGGCAAGGTGGCGGCGCGCGGCAACATCTCCATGCACGGCTTCGCGGTGGGCTCGGGCCTCAATCCGAGCGACACCCAGAACGTGCTGGTGGCCGGTGGCACGCTGGACATCAGCCACGGCGCCGTCTTC
Source organism: Hyalangium minutum (assembly GCF_000737315.1). Classification (GTDB taxonomy): domain Bacteria; phylum Myxococcota; class Myxococcia; order Myxococcales; family Myxococcaceae; genus Hyalangium; species Hyalangium minutum. The sequence continues at coordinate 342,325 of NZ_JMCB01000007.1, read as the reverse complement.
GGCGACGCCTTCTACGGCGGCAGCACCACGGCGGGTGGCACGGTGACGTTCCCCCGCGGCACGCTGGCGCAGGGCGAGCCCATCGACTTCGTGGAGCACGAGGCCTACCTGCAGCAGCTGTCTGAGCGGCTGGGGCTGATTCCGGCCAACGGCACGACGCGGCGCGAGGTGTGGGGCGGCCTGTACCTGAACGGCACGGATCCGGAGCTGAACGTGTTCGAGGTGGACGGCAGCGCCTTCACGGGGGCGGTGGTGTTCAACATCGACGCGCCGGCTGGCTCGCTGGCGGTGGTGAACATCCGCGGCAACTCGGCCACCTTCCAGGGCTTCGGCATCAGCTTCAGCGGCGGCATTGATCAGCACGGGGTGCTCTACAACTTCGTGACCACCACGAGCATCAACCTGCAGGGCTTCGGCGTGTTCGGGACGGTGCTGGCGCCCTACGCCCACATCACCTTCTACAACGGCAGCTGGGATGGCGGCATCTACGCCCAGTCGCTGACGGGTGACGCCGAGGGCCACATCAACGCGCTGAACGAGTTCGAGATCTGCCTGGACGGCTCGGATCCGGGTGGCCCGACCGACCCGGGTGGCCCGACTGATCCGGGTGGCCCGACCGACCCGGGTGGCCCGACTGATCCGGGCGGCCCGACCGATCCGGGTGGCCCGACTGATCCGGGCGGCCCGACCGATCCGGGTGGCCCGACTGATCCGGGTGGCCCGTCCGACCCGGGCGGCCCGTCCGATCCGGGCGGCCCGTCCGATCCGGGCGGCCCGTCCGATCCGGGCGGCCCGTCCGATCCGGGTGCTCCTGGCGAGGATCCGGGCGCTCCGGGTGAGGATACGGGCGGCTCCTCCGAGTACCCTCCGTACTACCCGTAATGACACAGGTGCGCGCCTGGGGTGACCCGGGCGCAGCCACGGGAGTGAAGTGACACGCCGGGCATCGGGCTCTTCAGGAGTCCGGTGCCCGGTTCGTTTTCAGGGAGCGGGAGGGGTCCGCGGCGCGGCGCCATCCGCCTCGCGCACCATGCGGACCACGGCATCCACCCAGGCCGGGTGGGAGTTCAGCGACGGGACGAGCGTGAGCGACTCACCGCCGCACTCCCGGAACTGCTCGTTGGCGCGCAGGCCCACCTCCTCGAGCGTCTCGAGGCAGTCCGCGACAAAGGCCGGGCACATCACCGCCAGCCGCTTCACGCCGCGCTGGGCCAGCTCCGGCAGTACCAGGTCCGTGTACGGCTTGATCCACGGCGTGCGGCCCAGGCGCGACTGGAAGGAAAGGGTGTAGCCCTCGGGTGGCAAGCCCAGCCGCTGAACCAGGGCGCGCGTGGTGGCGAAGCACTGCGCGCGGTAGCAGTGGCGGTTCACGTCCGTCAGCACGTCGCAGCAGCCCTTCGAGGCCAGGCAGTGCTGTCCGGACGGGTCGCTCTTGCGCATGTGGCGCTCGGGCAGGCCGTGGTAGCTGAAGAGGACGTGGTCCGCGCGGGCCTCGGCGATGACGGGCCTGGCCACCTCGGCGAACGCGTCCAAAAAGCCCGGGTGGTCGTGGAAGGCGGGCACCACGCGCGCGCCCGCCACGTCCCACTCCTCGGCCAGCACCTCGTAGGCGCGCGCCAGGGAAGAGCTGGTCGAGGAGGCGGCCTCCTGCGGGTAGAGCGGCAGGAGGATGAACTCCTTCACCCCGCGCGAGCGCAGCGCCTTCACCGCGGCCGGGATGGAGGGGTTGCCATAGCGCATGCCGAGCTCTACCTCGTACTCGCCCCGGAGGCGCTCGCGCACGGAGGCCTCCAGCGCCCGGCTGTGCACGAGCAGCGGCGAGCCCTCCTTCATCCACACCTTGCGATAGGCCTCGGCGCTCTTGGCCGGGCGGGTGGGGAGGATGACGAGGTTGAGCAGCATCCACGCGCCCACGGGGTGGATGTCCACCACCCGGGGATCCTTGAGGAACTCGCGCAGGTAGCGGCGGACCGGGCCGGACTCCGGGGCATCCGGAGTGCCCAGGTTCACCAGCAGCACACCCTTCTTCGGCGTAGGCATGGGCTCAGTGCAGGGCGTTGGGCAGGGTGAGAGCGAACTCGGAGATCCGGGCGTCGAACTGCTGCCCGTTGGACCGCACCATCTGGTAGCTGCCGCGCATGGAGCCAAAGGGCGTGCGGAGCATGGCCCAGCTCGTGTACTCGAAGCGCTCTCCGGGCGCGAGCCTCGGCTGCTTGCCCACCACGCCTTCGCCTTTGACTTCCTCCACCCGCCCGTTGGCGTCGGTGATGACCCAGTGCCGGCTGCGCAGGGTGGCCGGCTGGGAGCCCGTGTTGGCGATCTCCACCGTGTACGTGAATGCGTAGTGGCCGGACTCCGGAGCACTGCGCTCCGGCCAGAAGGCCGGCTTCACGGTGATGCGGATGCCCTCGGTGGTCGTCGTGGACATGTGCACCACAATTGGCCGGGAAGCCCCGGGATGCAAGCAAAACGCCAGCGGAAGGCGCAGCTCCTGCCTCCGTGCGGCTTACGTCTTGGCGCTCTCGCGGTCCTGGCCCGGCTTGGAGGCCTTGGCGGCGCCTGCCTCCTCGGGCTCCGGGGGCTTGGGCCAGATGAGCGAGGCGACGATGCTGGCCACGAGGATGCCGGCGATGATCCCCAGCGACAGTCCGATGTGGATGTGGATGTCGAAGTAGGTGATCAACATCTTCACGCCGACGAAGCCGAGGATGACGCCCAGACCCACCTTGATCAGGTGGAACTTGGCCATGAGGCTGGCCACCACGAAGAACAGCGAGCGCAGGCCCAGGATGGCGCACACGTTGGAGGTGTAGATGATGAACGCGTCCTGGCTGATGCCGAGCACCGCGGGGATGGAATCCAGGGCGAACAGCAGGTCCGTGGCCTCCACCACCAGCAGCACGAGGAACAGGGGCGTCACCTTCAGCCGCCCTTCCTCCCTGGCGAAGAAGTGGCTGCCATCGCCTTGGGGCGCCACCGGCAGCACCCGCCGGGCGAGGCGCACCACCAGCCCCTTCTCCGGGTCCGCGGCATCATCATCCTCCTTGGAGAGCAGCATCTTCCCCGCGGTGAAAACGAGGAAGGCGCCGAACAGGTAGATGAGCCAGTTGAACTCACGCACCAACGCCGTGCCCGCGATGATGAGCACGGCGCGCATGATGAAGGCGCCGATGATGCCCCAGAAGAGCACCCGGTGCTGGTGCTCGGGGGCGACCCGGAAGTAGCCGAACACCATCAGGAAGACGAAGAGGTTGTCGACGGACAGCGAGTACTCGACGACGTAGGCGGTGAGCCACTGGAGTGCGGGCTCTCGGCCCGAGAAGCGCCACACCCCGGCACAGAACAGGAGGCTGATGGCGATCCACACGCCCGTCCACACGCCCGCTTCCTTGGGCGACACCACATGTTCTTTGCGGTGGAACAGCCCCAAATCGATGGCGAGCATCGCCATCACGAAGAGGTTGAAGCCCACCCAGAGCGCGACTTGCGTGTTCACAGATTTTCCCGGATCGACACGGAGCGGCACGCACCCTAACCGGCCGGGTGGCACTCCGTCGACACCTGCCTACCGCTTCTGTGGGCTGGCCGCTACAAGTCCGTGGCTGGGCGGCGCAGTACCACCATGGAGCGCCCCGCCACCTGGACCTTCCCGCCTGCGGGGGTATGGACGTGGGAACAGTCCTCGGACGTGGTGGTGTCCACCACCAGCTCCCAGTCGGCACCCCACTCGATGGCGGGCAGAGCGAACGCCATGGGCTCGTGGTGGGCGTTCATCAGCACCAGCAGGGTGTCGCCGACGATGCGCTCCCCCTGCTCATCCAGGGTGGGGATGGCATCGCCCCCGAGCAGGAAGCTCAGTGAGCGCACATAGGGCTTCTCCCAGTCGTCCTTGCGCATCTCCTTGCCATCGGGGCGGAACCAGGCGAGGTCCTTGAGCTCGCTGTCCCAGATGTGGGCGCCCCGGAAGAAGCGGCGCTTGCGGAGCACGGGCTGCTCGCGGCGCAGCTTGCTCATGCGCAAGGTGAAGTCCAGCAGGGAGCGCTGGCGGGCGCTCAGCTCCCAGTTCACCCAGGAGATGGGGCTGTCCTGGCAGTAGGCGTTGTTGTTGCCCTTCTGGGTGCGGCCGAACTCGTCGCCCGCCACGAGCATGGGCACCCCCTGGGAGACGAAGAGGGTGGCGATGAAGTTGCGCATCTGCTGGTCGCGCAGGGCGTTGATGACGGCATTGTCCGTCTCGCCCTCCACGCCGCAGTTCCACGAGTGGTTGTCGTTGGAGCCGTCGCGGTTGCCCTCGAGGTTCGCCTCGTTGTGCTTCTCGTTGTAGGTGACGAGATCGCTCAGGGTGAAGCCGTCGTGGGCGGTGATGAAGTTGACGCTGGCGGTGGGCCCGCGCCCGGACAGCGCGTACAGGTCCGACGAGCCGGTGAGCCGGTAACCAATCTCGGCGGCCTGCCGGTCATCGCCCTTCCAGTAGCGGCGGATGGTGTCGCGGTACTTGCCGTTCCACTCGCTCCAGAGCACGGGGAAGTTGCCCACCTGGTAGCCAAAGTCGCCCACGTCCCAGGGCTCGGAGATGAGCTTCACCTGGCTGAGCACGGGGTCGCCGTGGACCATCTGGAAGAAGGCGGCGCGGGGATCATACCCGTGCCTGTCGCGGCCCAGGGTGGTGGCCAGGTCGAAGCGGAACCCGTCCACGTGCATGACTTCGACCCAGTAGCGCAGCGAGTCCACCACGAGCTTGAGCGCGTACGGGTGGGTGGCGTTCCACGAGTTCCCGCAGCCGGTGAAGTCCAGGTAGAAGCGCGGCTCCTTCTCGTTGAGCCGGTAGTAGGCGCTGTTGTCCAGGCCCTTGAAGGAGAGCGTGGGCCCGTGGTGGTTGCCCTCGCAGGTGTGGTTGTAGACGACGTCGAGGATGACTTCGATGCCGGCGCGGTGGAGCGCCTGGACCATGTGCTTGAACTCGTTGACCTGGCCGCCGAGGGAGCCGGAGCTGCTGAAGCGCGCGTCCGGGGCGAAGTAGCCCAGGGTGTTGTAGCCCCAGTAGTTGGTGAGGCCCTTCTTGGCGAGGAAGGACTCGTCCACGGCGGCGTGGATGGGCAGCAGCTCCACGGCGGTGACGCCCAGCTTCTGGAGGTACTCGGTGACGGCCGGATGGGCCAGGCCCGCGTAGGTGCCGCGCTGGTGCTCGGGCACGGCGGGGTGGAGCTGAGTGAAGCCCTTCACGTGCAGCTCGTACAGCAGCGAGCGGTTCAGCGGCGTGGCAGGCCGGCGGTCTCCCTCCCAGTCGAAGTCATCGGTGAGCACCACGGCCTTGGGCACACCCGCGGCGCTGTCCCGCGTGTCCAGCGTGAGGTCGGCGTCCTTGTCGGTCTCGGCCTCGCCCTTGTAGGCGTGGATGGGCGCGGACAGCTCCATGCGGCCGTGCAGGGCGCGGGCGTACGGATCCACCAGCAGCTTGTGCGAGTTGAAGCGCAGGCCGCGCCGAGGCTCGTAGGGGCCATGGGCGCGCAGGCCGTAGAGGGTGCCCGGCTTGAGGCCGGGAACGTAGGCGTGGTGGACCTGGTAGGTGGTCTCCACCAGGGGAATGCGGCGGATCTCTCGGGAGGGCATGTCCGGGTCGAAGAGACAGACTTCGATCTTCCGGGCGTGTTCGCTGAAGACCGCGAAGTTGATGCCCTCTCCGTCGTACGTGGCGCCCAGGGGAAACGGCTTCCCTGGTAGCACCTCCGCCCTCCTCATCCCTTGCTCCTCTCCAAGAGGACGACCGGGAACGCCGCGAGGAGCGGTGAGAGGGGCAGCACCACGCCACCCGTCGCCCCGCGCTCTGGCCGCACCTCGCGTCCGGTGAAGACGTCCCGGAACATCATGCCTCCATACGCCTCCGGAAGCGCCACGAAAGTGCCTTCATAGGCGCGAGCCAGGCCCCCCTCCCCTTCCAGGGCGGCCAGGGTGAAGCGAGGCACCACGGCGAGGACCCGTGAGTCCTCGTGCTTGCGGGCAAAGGCCAGGGCGGCCCGGGCGCGAGGCCCCTCCAGCTCCAGCTCGTGGTAGCCGCCGGCGCGGAAGAGGGCCATGTGGCGCTGACGCAGACGCAGGCCCTGGGTGAGGGTGTAGAGCTTGATGCGCCCGTCGTCCGGGTTCGCCATGAGCCGCGCGCACAGGCCCGCGGCATCCTCGGCGGCCTCGCGCTCCAGGGCCTCGAGCAGCTGGGAGCGGAGCGTGAAGTCCACGGGGCGCCGGTTGTCAGGGTCCACGAGGGACAAATCCCACAGCTCGCACCCCTGATAGGTGTCCACGACGCCGGGCGAGGCGAGCTTGAGGAGGAGCTGCCCCAGGGAGTTGATCTGCCCCGCGGGCTCGATGCGCCGCTTGAACTGGCGCACGTCCTCGAGGAAGGCGCCGTTCTTGGCCGGATCGAAGCAGGCGTCCACGAAGCGGGCCACGGCGGTGTCGTAGTCGGCGTCCGGGTTGGTCCACGAGGTGCGGACCTTGGCCTCCTTGATGGCCTTGGCCATGTACTCGCGCACGCGGCGCTGGAAGTCCTGGAGCTCTGGGCCGGAGAGCGGCTCGCCGCCCATGGGCCAGGCGCCGATGAGGGTCTGGTAGAAGAGGTACTCGTCGTTGCGCGAGGGCGCGGGGCCGCTGGGCAGCTTCGCGACGTGAGCGGCGTTGAGCTGGCTCCAGTGCTCGGCGCGGCGGCCCCACTCCTCGGGCAGCTCGGTGAGCACGTGGATGCGGGCGCGCACGTCCTCGCTGCGCTTGGTGTCGTGGGTACTGGTGGTGAGCAGACTTGCGGGCCAGTTCTCGGCGCGCTCACGGTTGCGCTGGTGGAAGTCCACCACGCGGGTGCCGAAGTGCTCCGGCTCACCACCCACCTCGTTGAGCGAGACGAGCCGGTTGTAGATGTAGAAGGAAGTGTCCTCCAGGCCCTTGGCCATCACCGGGCCGGTCACCTGCTGGAGCTTCATGGCGAAGCGCAGCATGGCGGCGCGCTCGCGCTCGTTGAGGTGATCCGGGTAGCGCCGCAGGAGGATGTCCCGGAGGAAGTCGTAGATGCTGACGTTGGTGGTGGCGTTGCGCTCCTTGGCGCGGGCGATGGTCCACTCGATGTACTGCACGTCCCGCGCATCGAGCTCGGGGCGCCAGCCGTCTACATAGGTGCGGTAGACGGGGAACAGCGCGATGAACTCCACCAAGGTGCGGCGCAGGCTGTTGAGGGTGAAGTCGCGCGTGCGCCGGTGCATCTCGGAGATGCGGTTCAGCTCATAGGCGAGCATGTTGATCTCGCTCGCCATGGCCGTGCGCATGATGAGGAGCTTCTTCTGGTAGACGAGATCCTCGAAGTTCGGCGACTCACCGATGAAGCGGTGGTAGATGTCCGTGAGCTGCTTCTCGGCGTCTGGCTGGACGAAGACGCCGCCCACGAAGTTGGCGAAGCGGTAGCCAGTGGTGCCGTGCACGGCCCAGGCTTCGGGCATTCGCTCGCGGCCACCTTGGATCTTCTCCACCACGACGAAGAGGGCCTTGCGCAGTGGGGAGCTCAAGTCCTCCGCCACCTCGCTCCGCCAGCGCTCCACGAGCCGCTGCTCCACGGTGGACCAGCGCGCGTCGCTCTCGCCGTGCTCTTCGATGAAGCGCGCACGGGCCTGCACCAGGAAGAAGCGCTCCTGGAGCCTCAGGAAGTAGGCGGTCGGGTCAAAGAGCCCGTCCGGATGATCGATGCGCAGGCCGGTGATATCGCCCCGGCTCAGCCAGTCGAAGATGCGGGCGTGGGCCTCTTCGAAGACGTCAGGGTCCTCTACACGGATGGCGGCCAGACCGTTGATGTCGAAGAAGCGGCGGTAGTTGATCTCCTCGCCGGCGACGCGCCAGTGGGCGAGCCGGTAGCTGCACTCGGCGAGCAGCTCATCCAACGTGTCGAACGAGCGCGGGTTGCCGGGGGCGCCGTTGCAGGCCTCCACGCGGGCGGTCACGAAGGTGGCGATCTCTGGGCTGGCATCCACCACCGCGGCGAGGCGCCGCTTGATGACCTCCTTCTCGCGGTTGCGCTCGATGACCTTGGAGCGCTCCGTCTCGGTGCGAGTGGGCAGGTGCTCGATGGCGGTGAGGATGGACTGCAGCTCGATGAGGTGCGGATTCGTCGCACCGAGCCGCGTCTCGAGCTCTTCGAACCCTGGGCGCAGCACGCGGGCGTACTGCCGGGGTGCCAGGGGTAGCAGGTGATCGTAATAGTGGATGAAGAAAGCACCGGAGCGGTAGCCGAGCTTGAGCTCACCATTCTCCAGGACGATGCCGTACTGATCTCCGAGGATGGGCAGGAGCACCTTGTCGCGCAGCTCCGCCTTCACAGGGGCCCAGTCGATGTCGAAGTACTTCGCGTAGACGGAGGCCGGGCCGTTCTCCAGCACGTCGAACCACAGGGCATTGAAGCGTTCGATGCCCATGTGGTTGGGGACGACGTCGAGCACGTGTCCCATGCCCTGCTCGCGGAGCGCGTGGCAGAGAGCAGCGTGGTCCTCGGCGGAGCCCACCTCGGGGTTGAGCTGCTGGTGGTCGACGCAGTCATACCCGTGGGTGCTGCCGGGGGACGCCTTCAAGTAGGGCGACGCGTAGAAGTCGCTCACTCCGAGGCGGGCCAGATACGGCACCACGGCCTGGGCCTCCTGGAAGGTGAAGCCCTTGTGGAGCTGAATGCGATACGTGGACAGCGGCGTGGCGCGAGCGCGCGCGAGCAGGTCCTCGCGAATGCGAGCGAACAGCTTGTCCGCGATGGACACACCACCCTCTGCCTTCGCCGTAGCGCCGGCACTCCCCTCTTCCAACCCTTGGAGCAGCATACCGGCAGAGAGGTAGGAACTCCCGGCGGCGTTGGCCAGTGCGCAAACGCCGGTTCGCCCTGTATCCAACGCTCGACCCGCCCAAAAACAAAGGGCCCGCCGTGTGACGGCGGACCCTCGGTGCGGCGTGGCCCAGGGGGCTCACGCGCCGCGCTTCACGGCGTCACTCACTCGCAGGCGCCGCAGTCGCTGAAGCAGCTGGTGGCCGTGTCGTTCAGGCCACAGCTCTCCGTGAACTGGCACACGCCGTCACCGCACGCGAACACGTCCTCCGAGCGGATGCGCGTGGTCAGCGGACGGTACTTCTGCCCGTTGTACCGGCACTCCGTGTAGAACAGACCCGACGGGTCCAGCATGCACAGCGTCTCGCAGCTCTCCTCCACGTGCACCATCGGGCTGCACGCGGACTCGGAGGCACCCTCCTGCGTCGTCAGACCGCAGGCGCGAGGCGAGCTCTCGCTCGCATCCAGGTAGTCCCGATCCACGCCCGCGAACACACCCTCGCCGGTGAACAGGTTGCCGAAGAAGCACGCCTCACGACGCGGAAAGCTCTCCAGCTCCTCCTGGCTGTAAGCGATAGGCTGCCGCTCCGCCTTCAGGCCCAGCACCGACAGAGGCACGTGCATCCCGTACTTGTTCACATGCGCCGCCAGGCACGCCGACACCAGCTGCTGCTCCTCCACCGAGAAGTCGTGGCCGCGCACCCAGCCCGGCGCCAGCCCCAGCGAGCCCTCCCACGTGTAAGCCGTGCCCGTCTCAAGCTCCCGGTACGTGCGCGTCTCGCCCGCAGGCAGCGCGCACTGGACCATGTACTTCATCAGCATGTTGTTGAGCGCCACGTCGCGGCTGAACCACGAGGCGAAGGCAGAGCTCGACAGCCCGTTCACCGTCAGCCCGTTCACCGTCAGGCCATTGACGGTCAGCCCGTTCACCGTCAGCCCGTTCACCGTCAGCCCGTTCACCGTCAGGCCATTGGACTCCGTCAGCTCCTGCTTCGCAGTGGAGGGGGTCACCATGGACTCACCAGACTCCTCCATCCGCCCACACGCAACGCTGCCCATCAGCAGCGCCGCCACCACCACCCATCCACCCATCCTGCTGAGACGCTCTCGTTTCGCGAGGTTTTCCATGGTCTTCTCTCCAAACCGGGGTTGTAGGTCCTGTCCAACCGATGCGCGAAAACAACCACGGGGGTCTGACACACAGGCTTCTTTGCAGAACATGTGCCGTCGCGAAAACCTGAGGAAAACCCTTTGAAAACCCGACAGCGTAGGCGCGGCGACGGCCTCAAACGCTGCGGAACTCGAAAAACTGACGCGGGAGGGTGGGTCTTCTCCAACCTCCACGCGCCGGCCCTCCCTCTCTGAGTCCCTTCGCCCGCATGTCCGCGAGCAACCCGCCCCCTCCTGGTGATGCCTCGGGGAAAACCCACCCCGGAGGTTCTCCGTCCGCTCCCACGGGCACGGTGGCGATCGTCTTCACGGATGTGCAGAGCTCTACCCAGCTGTGGGAGCAGTGTGGCGAGGCCATGCAGGCCGCGCTGGATATGCACAACACGGTGCTGCGCGCCCTGCTGGCCACCACCTGGGGATACGAGGTGAAGACCCAGGGGGACTCCTTCATGGTGGTCTTCCCCACGGTGCCGGAGGCCGTGCGCTGGTGTCTGGATGCGCAGGAGGCGCTGCTACAGGCCTCGTGGCCCGCGGAAGTGCTGGCCCATCCCCAGGGCGCCGAGGAGCGCGGGCCCCAGGGGCGGCCCCTGCACCGAGGGCTGCGCGTCCGCATGGGAATCCACGTCGGCGAGGCCGAGTGCCGCGTGGATGAGCGCACGGGCCGAGCGGACTACCTGGGCCGGACGGTGAACGTGGCGGCGCGTGTCACGTCGGCGGGTCATGGCGGACAGATCCTTCTAAGTGGGGCAGCCTGGACCCAGGTGGCCGACCAATGGGAAGCGGTAGGACAGCCGGCCGTCAGGACCCTGGGTGAATTTCGCCTCAAGGGTCTGGATGAACCCGTCACCCTGATCGAGCTGCTTCCGGCCGCTCTGGCGGACCGGCGTTTCCGCCCGCTGCGCGCCCTGGAGGCCCGGCGCGGCAACCTCCCCTCTGTCACCAGTGCCCTCGTGGGCCGCGAGGAAGAGCTGGCGCTGCTGGCGAAGCGATTCCAGGAAGGCGCGCGGCTCATCACCATCCTCGGCCCTGGGGGGATGGGGAAAACGCGCCTGGCCACCCACTTCGGCAGCACCCAGCTCAGCTCTCCGCAGCTCTGGGAGGGGGGTGCGTGGCTGTGCGTGCTGACCGAGGCCACCACCGCGGGAGACATCTGCCATGTGGTCGGCCAGGCGCTCGAGGTGGACCTGATCCATGGGGGCCAAGAGGGAGATGCCGCCGAGCAGATCGGCCGCGCGCTGGCGGGCCGGGGCCAGGTGCTCCTCATCCTCGACAACATGGAGCACCTGATGCGCCATGTGTCCGCCACCCTGGGACGGTGGATGACGCTGGCGCCCCACGCGCGCTTCCTCGTCACCTCTCGCGAGGAGATGCGGCTGCCGGGAGAGTGGGTGCTGGATCTGGCTCCCCTGGGGCTGCCCGCCGAGGACGAGACGTCCCTGGAGGCCATCTCCCGCTCGGAGGCCGTGCGCCTCTTCGTGCAGCGCGCCCAGGGCGCTCAGGGCAACTACGTGCTGACGGCCGAGGATGCGCCTCTGGTGTCCGAGATCGTCCGCCGCCTGGATGGGATTGCCCTGGCCATCGAGCTGGCCGCCGCGCGCACCCACGTGCTGGGCGTGGCTCAGATTCGCGAGCGGTTGGAGCGGCGCTTCGTGCTGCTGCGCGCGGGACGCCGGGATGCCTCGGCGCGGCAGGCCACGCTGCGCGGCGCCATCGACTGGAGCTGGAACCTCCTGGAGCCCGCCGAGCGCGAGGCCCTGGCCCAGTGCTCCGTGTTCCGCGGCGGCTTTACCCTCGAGGCCGCCGAGGCCGTGCTCGAACTTCCTCCAGACAGTCCGGACGTGCTGGACGTCATCCAATCGCTGCGCAGCAAGTCGCTGCTGCGCACCGCCCCCACGGATGATGTCGAGGGCGAGCGGCGCCTGAGCCTGTACGAGAGCGTGCGCGAGTACGCCTCGGAGCGGCTGGCCGAGCCGGGCGCCGAGGCCTCCGTGGTGGCCCGCCATGCCGCATTCTTCCTGGAACATGCCCGCGTGCTCACGCGGCTCCTGCACGGGAGCAGCGGTGTCGAGGCCCTGCGCCGGCTCGCGGTGGAGCGCGAGAACCTGCTGGCCGTGGTGGATCATGCCCTGGCCCAGCGCCCTCACACGCCCGAGTCCCTCGGCCGGGCCCTGGGCGGACTCATTGCGCTCGAGCCAGACGTGACGGCGCGCGGGCCCATGGATCTCACTCTCGAGCGGCTGGACCACGCATTGGATCTGGCCGCCAGTCTCCCCGTGGATGCGCTGCTGCGCGCCGAGGCGCTCGCGATGCGCGGCCGGACCCACTTGGAGCTGGGTCAGCTGGCCGCCGCGCGCAAGGCTCTCGAGGAGGCCCGGAAGGCCTTCCATGCCCTGGGCGCGGGCGCGCAAGAGAAGCGGGTGCTGGTAGGGCTCTCCATGGTGGCGCGCCACGAAGGTGACATGAACGCGGCGTGGGCCCTGGTGGTGGGAGCGCGAGCACTGCCCTCGGGTGGCGACAAGTGGCTGGAGGGCTATGCGGTGGGCAACCTCGGCCTCGTGGAGCTGTTCCGCAGCGGCGCCACGGCGGCCGTGCCTCACCTGCGCTCGGCGCTGGAGCTGTTCCGCGGGCTCGGAGACGCGCCCTTCGAAGTGGCCTTCCTCATCAACTACGCCTTCGCCATCGGTGAGCTCGGGAGGATGCGCGAGGCCGTGGCGCTCTTGAAGGAAGCCGTCACCAAGTCCACCCACGTGGGGGACCGCTTCAGCCAGGCCACCGCGCGGCTGAACATTGGATGCCTATTGCTGGAGGAGAACCGCGCCGTCGAGGCCGTGGAGCACCTGGAGGCAGCGGTGCCCATTGGGCGTCAGCTCGGCAGCCGATTGCTGGAGGCGTGCGCGCTGGGAGAGCTCGGCCGCGCCTGCCTGTGGCTGGATGACCCCGCGCAGGCTCAGACGTACTTGCGCGAGGCCATCGCCACCCTGTCCGAGGTCTCCCGCTGGCACATGCTGCGCTTCTCCGCGCACCTCGCCGCGGTGTACGCCGCGCTCGGCCAGCTCCCCGCCGCCTCCGAGAGCTTCCTCGCACTCGAGGCCGCGCCCGAGCTGCGCGAGGACCCCGTGCTCATCGAGCTGGTGTCCCTGCTGCGCGCCACGGTGGATCTCGCGGTGGCGCGCACCGGAGCGCCGTCCGCCCAGGTGGAGCAGTTCCTCGCCTCGGCGCGGCAGCGGCTGGAGCGCGCCCGGAAGGCTCCTCCGGCGGCGGCCTCCTCGGACCTGCGCAGCTCCTTGCGTCTGCTGGAGCACTGGCTGCAGCAGCAGCCTCACTGACGCGGAAAAAACAGAGGGCCCGCCGAATCTCGGCGAGCCCTGTGTGCGACGCGCGCCCCAGAGGGCTGCGTGCGATCGACGGCTACTTCAGGTGCTTGAAGGCCGCAGCGACCTCGGTCATCTTGATCTGCTTCTTGTTGCCGTAGACCTTCTTCAGGTTGTCATCCAGGTTGATGAGCTGACCCTGGTTCAGGCCATGCTTCTTGAAGTAGGTCCACAGGTTCTTGATCACCGCGGTGCGCGGGAGCGGCTTCTCGCCAATGACAGCAGCGAGCTCAGGCGACGGGGTGAACTCCTGCATGAACGCTGCGTTCGGCTTGCGCTTCGCACCAGCGGCCTTCTTCGCGGGAGCCTTCTTCGCAGCAGTAGCAGTGGTCTTCTTCGCAGCAGCCTTCTTCGCGGCCATTCTTGAGTCTCCTCCCCTCCGAAGGGGACGTGGATTACGGCGTTGGGAACCTAGAGCCGTGCGCGGCGTAGTAGCACGGCCCGAGCCGAAAAACAGCCCTTCCGTGCGACTTTCCCTCTGAAAACAGCGCCGTGATCGCTGTTTCACACTCGGAGGAGGGGGGGTGACGCGCCGTTTTCCCCTCGGGAGAAAGGCACTTCGGTCCGGGATTTCCCCTTGCCGGCTGTGCCGCTTTGGTCTTGAAGACGAGCCCATGAACGCCCTCATCACCGGTGCCAACGGCTTCCTGGGAGCCTGGCTCGCCAAGGCCCTTGTCGCTCGGAAAGACACCGTCGCGTGCCTGCTGCGCCCCACCAGCGATATCTCGGCGCTCGCGGGCCTGCCCTATACCCGCCTCGACGGAGACGTCACGGACTCGGCCTCGCTGGAGCGCGCCGTGGCCGGACGCGACGTGGTGTTCCACCTGGCGGGCATCCGCCGTGCCGCCACGCGCGACGAGTTCATGCGCGTCAACGCCGAGGGCACGCGCAATGTGTGCGAGGCCATGCTCAAGGCCGGAGGAAAAGCGCGCCTGGTGCTGTGCGGCTCGCTGGCCGCTTCGGGCCCCTCGTCCGCCGGCCGTCCCCACGTGGAGGAGGACCCCTTCCACCCCGCCGAGTGGTACGGCGAGAGCAAGGGCGAGGCCGAGCGCATCGCCCTCTCTTACAAGGATCGGCTGCCGGTGACAGTGGTGCGCCCGCCGCGCATCCTCGGGCCCGGCGACCACGAGAACCTCACCTTCTTCAAGCTGGTGAAGAAGGGCATCCGCCTGGAGATTGGCGGTGGTCCCCGCCCCCTCACCCTGGTGGATGTCGAGGACGTGGTGGACCTCATGCTGGTGCTCGCCGACCGCCCCGAGGCCCTGGGCGAGGCCTTCTTCGTCGCCGGCCCGCAGCACCTCACCATGGATGAGCTGCAGGACATTGGCGCCCGGGAGCTGGGCGTGAAGACGCGGACGGTCCACCTCCCACCCTGGGTGCTCAAGGGCCTGGCCTCGGCGGCGGACGTCGTCACCCAGGCCACCGGGCGCAAGCTGCCCCTGAACCGCAAGCTCGCGCGTCAGCTCCTGGCCCCCGCGTGGACGTGCTCCGGCGCCAAGGCCGAACGGCTGTTGGGCTTCCGTCCTCGAAGAGATGTCGTGGACTCCATCCGCCGCAGCGCCCGGTGGTACCAAGAGCAGGGCTGGTTGTGAGTTTCCCACCGAGGTTTACCAGCGAATTCCCACACTTCCGGCGTCGTTGACACACCCCTACAGGAGTGTCAGGAAGCGCCAGCCCCATGCCCCCCGCTAAAGCTGCCTTCTATGATGTCGACGGGACGCTCGTGAAGACGAACGTCGTCCACGTCTACGCCTACTACGCGATGAACCGTGGCTCGCTCCTGGGCATGGCCGGGCGCACGCTCGGCACCGCCGCGAGCCTCCCGCTGTTCGGAGCGTTGGATGTCGTCAACCGCAAGGTCTTCAACGAGTTCTTCTACCGCTACTACGCGGGACTCTCCGAAGACCGGCTCATCACCGTCGCCGAGGACATGTTCGAGGACGTGCTCAAGCCGGGCCTCTACGAACAGTCCAAGGACCTGATCGCCGAGGCCCGCCGTGCCGGGTGCCGCATTGTCCTGGTGACGGGCGCGCTGGACTTCACCATGCGCCCGCTCGCCCGGTACCTGGGCGCTGACGAGCTCATCGCCAACAAGATGCAGTTCGTGGGCGGCAAGGCCACCGGCAAGGTGATTCCCCCCATCATCGAGGGCGCCAACAAGGCCAACGCCATCCGCGACTACTGCGTGAAGGAAGGCCTGTCGCTGGCGCACTGCCACGGCTACTCGGACAGCGCCTCGGACTACGCCATGTTGGCCATTGTGGGCCGGCCCACCGCCGTCAACCCGGACATGCGCCTGCGCCAGCTCGCGCGCGCCTACAACTGGCCCATCCTCGATCTGAAGTAACCCACTCTACCTATGCGCCCCATCAAGACGCTCCAGAAGCTCTACGACGAGGAAAGTCAGGTCGTCATCACCGAGAAGGGCAGCCCTCCGCGCGCCCTCTTCTTCGGTGAGAACTTCCTCTTGGAGGACCTGCCCGTTGGAACACGGGTCATCTTCCCCCGGCCGCCCATGGCCGGCGTGCCCAACACGAAGGCCGCCATCCGCTGGGCCATCAACCACCCGGAGGGCATGGATCCGCTGCACGCCCTGCTGCGCCCGGGCATGAAGCTGACCTGCGTCATCGACGACATCTCCGTGCCGCTGCCGCCCATGGTCACCCCGGACGTGCGGCAGACCATCCTCGAGGTGGTGCTGGATCTGGCCGCCGACAGCGGCGTGGATGACATCCACCTGGTCATCGCCAACGCGCTGCACCGCCGGATGACCGAGGCGGAGATGAAGCGCATGGTGGGCCAGAAGATCTACGACGCCTACTACCCGGACCGGTACTACAACCACGACGCCGAGGATCCGGACGGCATCGTCGAGCTGGAGCGCACCAGCCACCAGGAAGTGGTCGCCATCAACCGCCGCGTGGCGGAGAGCGATCTCATCGTCTACGTGAACGTGAACTTCGTGCCGATGAACGGCGGGCACAAGTCCATGGGCACGGGCGTGGCCAACTACGCGTCGCTGCGCTCGCACCACAACCCGAAGACGATCCGCGAGTCCGACAGCTACATGGAGCCCAAGGCGAGCGCGCTCTACAAGAGCAACACGCGCATTGGCTCGGTGATCGACAAGCACCTCAAGGTCTTCCACATCGAGACCACGCTCAACAACCGCATGTTCGGCGCGCCGCTGGAGTTCCTCGCCAAGAAGGAGGAGGACTACACGGAGGCGGACCGGCTCAAGCTGCAGGCGGCGCTGTTCGCCCTCAAGCACACCCCGCGCGCGGCGGCCCGGAAGATCTTCAACTCCGTGCCCGCCCCCTACGACGTGACGGGCGTGTTCGCCGGCGCCACCGAGCCCACCCACGCCAAGACGCTGGAGATGAGCTGGAAGCAGTACTCGGTGCCGGTGGAGGGGCAGAGCGACATCGTCATCTTCCCCATCCCCTTCATCTCGCCGTACAGCGTCAACTCGGTGCTCAACCCGCTGCTCCTGCAGGTCATGGGGCTGGGCTACTTCTTCAACCTGAACCGCGGCGTGCCGCTGGTGAAGAAGGGCGGCGTGCTCATCCTCCTGCACCCGGCGTTCGACGAGTTCGATCCGGTGCAGCACCCCAGCTACATCGAGTTCTTCAACCGGCTGCTGCCGGAGACGCGCGACTCGATGAAGCTGGAGCACAAGTACGAGCGCGAGTTCGCGGAGAACCCCAGCTACGTGCACCTGTACCGCAAGGGCAACGCCTACCACGGCGTGCACCCCTTCTATATGTGGTACTGGGGCGAGAACGGCCGCCAGCACGTGGGCAAGGTCATCGTCGCCGGTGCCGAGAACAACCACGTGCCCGCGCTGCTCGGCTGGGACCGCACTGACACCCTCACCGAGGCCATCGAAGAGGCCCGCGGCTTCATGGGCCGCTCGGCCACCATTAGCCTGCTGCGCATCGCGCCCACCCTGCTTGCGGACGTGAAGCTCTGAGCGAGTCGCACATGAGTCTGCTGCCCGAACTGAACGTCTCCCAGGTCTTCACCGGCAAGCGTCTGCTGTTTGCCGGCTCCACCGGCTTCGTGGGCAAGGTCACCTTGTCCATGCTCCTCACGCGCTACGGCCAGGAGCTGGACAAGGTCTACGTGCTCGTACGCAAGGGCAGCGCCGCCTCGTCCGAGCGCCGCTTCTTCGACAAGGTCGCCACCAGCGAGCCCTTCCAGCCCCTGCGCGACGCGCTCGGCGACGCGGGCGCCCTCGAGTTCATCCGCAAGAAGTGCGAGGTGCTCGACGGCGACATTACCGATCCGCGCATGGGCCTCGAGGAGGCCAAGGCCGAGGAGCTCACCGGCAAGGTGGCCGCCATCGTCAACTGCGCGGGCCTGGTGTCCTTCAACCCCTCGCTGGAGGTGGGCCTCAACGTCAACACCCACGGCGTGAAGTACGCGGTGGACCTGGCGCTGAAATGGAACGCGCCGCTCGTGCACATGTCCACCGCCTTCGTCGCGGGCAACCGCAGCGGGCTCGTCTTCGAGGACGAGGAGGTGCTCGGTTACTTCCCCAAGAAGGACGAGCTGGACGGGCGCGACTTCAGCCTGGAGCAGGAGCTGAAGGACGCCGAGCGGATTGTCGCCCGGCTGCGCGAGCAGGCCGATGACAAGGCCCTCACCTCGCTCTTCCGCAAGAAGGCGCTGGATCGCCTGGAGGAAGAGGGCCGCGACACCAACGACGAGAAGACGCTGCGCCTCGCCGTGGGCCGCGAGCGCAAGCTGTGGCTCACCGGCGAGCTGGTCCGCGCGGGCATGGAGCGCGCGCTGCACTGGGGCTGGCCCAACACGTACACGTACACCAAGAGCCTGGGCGAGCAGGTGCTCGCCGCGACTCCGGGCCTGCGCTACTCCATCGTCCGGCCCTCCATCGTCGAGAGCGCCCAGCACTTCCCCTTTCCCGGGTGGAACGAAGGCTTCACCACCTCCGCGCCGCTCGCGTTCGCCGGCCTCAAGGGCCAGCGCGGCATCCCCGCGGGCGACCGGACCATTCTCGACATTATCCCCGTGGACCACGTGGCCGGAGCCACCATTGGGATTACCGCGCACTCGCTCACGGTGGAGGAGCGGCGCGTCTACCACCTGGCCTCCGGTGACGAGAACCCGTTCTACGCCAGCCGTTCCGTGGAGTTGGTGGGCCTGTACCGCCGCCGCTACTACCGCAACAAGGAGACGGGCAACGCGCTGATGAACGCGGTGCGCTCGCGCGTGGAGCCCGTCCCCGTCACCAAGCAGGCCTTCGAGAACTTCAGTGCTCCGGCGTTCATCAAGGGCTCGCGGCTGCTCAAGAAGCTCATCGACGAGGTGCGGCCCACCTGGGGCGCCCCCGGTGTGCAAGCCCTGCTGGACCGCGCCAAGGACACGCTGGATGGCGTCGAGGAGCAGGTCGGCAGCCTCGCGGGCATGATCGAGCTGTTCCTCCCCTTCATCTGGGAGAACCGCTACGTCTTCCGCTGCGACAACACGCGCTCGGTGTACCAGCGCATGGCTCACGCGGACCGGCTGAAGATTCCCTGGGCCCCCGAGCACATCGACTGGCGCACGTACTGGCTGGAGACGCACCTGCCCGGCCTGGAGAAGTGGGTGTTCCCGGGGCTCGAGGAGGAGACGCAGCGGCGCACCGTCATCCCCGCGCACCGCGACCTGCTGGAGCTGTTCGAGGCCTCCGTGCACGCCTTCCGGCACCGCGTGGCCTTCCGGATGTTCGCCGACGAGAAGGAGGAGCGCGTCACCTACGGCGAGGTGCACCGCTACGCGGGCCGCGTCGGCAGCGCCCTCATGAAGGCCGGTGTGAAGCACGGCGACCGCGTGCTGCTGGTGTCCGAGAACCGGCCCGAGTGGGCCATCTCCTACTTCGGCATCCTGCGCGCGGGCGGCACCGTGGTTCCGGTCGACCCTGCGCTCAGCGAGGCGGAGGTGGTGAACATCGCCCGCCGCGCCGAGGCCAAGGCGTGCCTCATCTCCGAGCAGTCCATCGAGGAGTTCCCGAGCCTGGTGGCGTCGCTCACGGATGGCGAGCGCTCCACGCAGGTGCTCAGCCTCGCCGAGGCCATGTCCGGAGACCCGGCGTACCCGGATCGCATCGGGCCGGTGCGGAAGACGGCGGCGGCGGATGACGTGGCGAGCCTCATCTTCACCTCGGGCACCACGGGCACGCCCAAGGGCGTCATGCTCACCCACCGCAACTTCGCGTCGCTGGTGGCCAAGCTGGCGGGGGCGTTCAACATCGGCGTGGGAGATGGGCTGGTGTCCGTGCTCCCGCTGCACCACACGTTCGAGTTCTCCGCGGGCTTCCTCATGCCGTTCTCGCGCGGCGCGGAGATCACGTACATCGACGAGCTGACGGCAGACCGGCTGGGCGACGTGTTCGAGACGGGCCGCGTCACCGCGATGGTCGGCGTGCCGGCGCTGTGGCAGCTGCTGCACCGGAAGATCACCCAGGAGATGGCCAGCCGTCCCCCAGCGGTGGAGCAGGCCATCAAGGCGCTCATGGCGTCGCACGGGGAGCTGCGCAACCGCAGCTCGATCAACCTGGGCAAGCTGCTGTTCTGGCCGGTGCACCGCAAGTTCGGCGGCAAGGTGAAGTTCCTGGTGTCGGGCGGCTCGGCGCTGCCGGATGACGTGCACAAGGCCTTCCACGCCCTGGGCTTCAACATCACCGAGGGCTACGGCCTCACCGAGGCAGCCCCGGTGCTCAGCGTCGCGGAGCCGACCAACAAGCGCCAGCCGGGCACGGTGGGCAAGGCGCTGCCAGGCATCGAGTTCAAGATCGATCAGCCGGACAACGATGGCATCGGCGAGGTGATCGCCAAGGGCCCGAACATCATGGCGGGCTACTTCGGGGACCGTGAGGCCACCGAGGCCGTGCTCAAGAGCGGCTGGCTGCACACGGGCGACCTGGGCCGGCTGGATGCCGAGGGACGCCTGTACCTCGTGGGCCGCAAGAAGGACGTGATCATCGACGCCAACGGGAAGAACGTGTACCCGGACGAGCTTGAGGATCTGTACAGCGTCCACACGCACATCAAGGAGCTGTCCATCGTCGGCATGCCCGAGGATGGCGGTGGCGAGAAGGTCGCCTGTCTCTGTGTGCCGGACTACAAGGAGCGGCCTCGCGAGGAGGTTCGCCGCGAGTTGGAGGAGCACTTCCGCAACGTGAGCGCGGACATGCCCTTCTACCGCCGGGTGAAGGTGCTGCGCTTCTGGGACGGCGAGCTGCCTCGCACCTCCACGCGCAAGGTGAAGCGCAAGCTGGTGGTCGAGGAGCTCAAGCGCCTGGAGCGGCTGGCCTCCTCGGGCGAGAAGGCCCGCGACAAGGTGACGCATCCGGGCACGGGCGGCGTGAGCGACTGGCTCTACCCGCTCATCGCCGAGGTGGTGAACCGGCCCGCGGCCGACGTGCGGCCCGAGGCGCGGCTCTCGGTGGACCTGGGCTTCGACTCGCTGATGCTCACGGAGCTGTCCGTGGCGCTGGAGCAGGCCGGGGTGCCGCTGCCCGCGGTGAACGACTTGACGCAGATCAACACCGTGGACGATCTGCGCAAGCTGATCGTCGCCTCCGGGCGCCGGCCGGCGATGGAGGCTCGGGCGAAGGAGATCTCCGAGGACCACAAGCGCTCCGAGGAGATGGAGATCCCCGTGCCGGAGGTGGTGGCGAACCTCGGCCGGCAGCTGCTCACCTTCGGGCAGAAGGTGCTGTACGGCGGCGCGTTCAGCGTGAAGGTGACGGGCAAGCAGTTCGTGCCGCAGAACCGGAACTTCCTGGTCATCGCCAACCACGCGAGCCACCTGGACGCGGGGCTCATCCGCACGGTGCTCGAGGAGCAGGGACAGAAGACGGTGGCGCTGGCGGCCCGGGACTACTTCTTCGACACGGCGCTCAAGCGCGCCTACTTCGAGAACTTCACGGACCTCATTCCCATGGACCGGCACGGCAGCCTGCGCGAGTCGCTCCGGCTGGCGGGTGAGTCGCTGCGCATGGGCTACAACCTGCTCATCTTCCCCGAGGGCACGCGCTCCACGACGGGTGAGCTGCTGGAGTTCAAGCCGACGCTGGGCTACCTGGCCCTCACCTACGAGGTGGACGTGCTGCCGCTCTACCTCAAGGGCACCTTCGAGGCGCTGCCCAAGGGCACCATGTTCCCGAAGTCCAAGGAGCTCGAGGTCCACATCGGGCCGGTGCTGCGGTACGGGGACTTGAGGACGAAGACGCAGGGCATGGCGCGCTCGGAGAGCTACCGGTACGCCACGCGGCTGGCCGAGGAGGCCGTGAAGGCGCTGCGCGCGGGCCGGGTGCTGAACCTGGATGCGGCGGCGACGACGGAGGAGCAGCGGCGCGCGCTGGGCTCCTCGGGAGGGCAGGACTCGTGAAGCTGCTCGTGACGGGAGGCACCGGTTTTCTGGGCACCCACCTGGTGCCCCGGCTGCTCGAGGCGGGACATGAGGTGCGGATCATCGGCCGGACGAAGCCCTCGGCGGCCGGGATGGAGCGCGTGGAGTTCGTCCAAGGTGACTTGAAGGACCGCGAGGCCGTGCGCCGGGCGCTGCAGGGCGTGGAGGCCGTCTACCACCTGGCGGGGCTCGTCTCGTTCCAGGACAAGGACGCGCGGAAGATGTACGAGCTGCACGTGGACGCCACGCGCGAGCTGCTGAAGGACGTGCGCGAGGCGGGGGTGAAACGGTTCATCCTGGCGTCCACCTCGGGGACCATCGCTGTGTCGAAGGAGGAGCGGGTCGGCACGGAGGAGGACGACTACCCCATCACCGTGGTGGGCAAGTGGCCGTACTACCTGTCGAAGATCTACGAGGAGAAGCTCACGCTGGAGTACTGCCGCAAGCACTCCATTCCGTTGGTGGTGCTGAACCCGAGCCTGCTGATGGGGCCGGGGGATGACCGGCTGTCCTCGACGTGGACGGTGGTGAAGTTCCTCAACGGGGAGATTCCGGCGATGCCGGGCGGCGGCATGTCCTTCGTGGACGCGCGGGACGCGGCGGAGGCGTTCGCGAACGCGCTGACGCGCGGGGAGCTGTACGGCCGCCACCTGATGGGCGTGAACATGTCGCTGGAGGACTTCTTCGATCGGCTGTCGCGGCTGACGGGGGTGTCCGCGCCGAGGTTGCACCTGCCCAAGCAGGTGAACGTGATGGGGGCGAAGCTGCTGGAGCGGTGGGCGAAGTTCCGGGGCACGAAGCCCACGCTGGATCCTCAAGAGGTGGACGTCGGCGAGCACTACTTCTACCTGGACGCCTCGAAGGCCGAGCGCGAGCTGGGCTTCCGCGCGAGGGATCCGCACCAGACGCTGCACGACACGGTGCAGTACATCTACACGAAGATGCCGCCGCAGGACCTGCCGGGCATCAAGGGGCTGCTCGCGGAGAAGCGCGAGGGGACCTGAGACTGGTGCTACGGGCCGCGCACCGGGAGCTCCAGGAAGGCGATGTCCTGCTCGTAGCCCAGCCGCCGTACCGCTTCCACGAATCGCCTGCGCACAGCGCCACTACGCTGCGCTCCTCGGTACACAGTTTCTCGAAGGACACGGTCTCGGCGGCTTGCTCGCAGCCTGGGCCTTCGCTCCCAGTCCCAGGCACCGTCGCACACGCCGCCAGGGCCAACGGTGCCAGCCACCACATCCAGCGCAGAGAAGCTCTGCTCACCATGCTGCGAGCGTACCAAGGCGGCCGGGCAGTTCCGTGCTTCGCCTCACCCGAGGCGCACCTCTCACACCTGAGCCGAGGGCTACGGGCCGTGCACTGGAAGTTCGCGGAAGAGGATGTCCTGCTCGTAGCCCAACCGCCGCACCGCTTCCACGAAGCGCTCGGTGGCGATGATCATGGTCAGGAAATCCGCGAAGCGGAACACGTCGAGGTCTTGTGGGAGGGAGTTTGCGTCCAAGGTAGGCATCTCCGGAGCCTCCACGGGTTCGTTCTCGCACCTTGGACAAGGTGGCCGCTGCTCCAGCAGATAGTCCGGGTGAAGCTTGCCCCGGGGCAATAGCTCCAGTTCCAACAACTCCGGTGGGTTCTTCTTGCGGAAGCGCAAGGCCGTGCGGCATCCCTTCAAGCCGCTGAGTCCCTCGGCCTGGAGCAGCTCCAGAGGCTCACGCCGCATCAACAGCGTCCACGGGTGATGCAGCACCAGCGGGCCAAAATCCCCCCGGGCAGTGCCGTTCATCGGGCCAAACTTGGTTCCCGGCCACAGATGAACTCCTGGGGGTACCAGCGGACGTACCTGTTCTCGCAACCGCTCGAACTCCGCGTAGTCCTGCTCGAAACGCGGCAAGTATTTCTTCTGCTCTTCGGGGGGCAGATGGGACAGGTCCACCGAGGGGTAGGCGTCTCCTGTCACCGCTCCGCTGACACCGCACACTGGGCAACGTGTCCCTGGCAGGCCCCACTTGTGTCCGTAATCATGCCCTCCGGAGTAGCGAGGCTCAGGGACGGCGCGTAGCCAGTAGAAGCGCATGGCTCTTCAATACCCCGCGGGCAGCGGTGGCGGCTGCTTCGAAAACGGCAACACGGGTCCGAACAGCTGGAACTCGTAGATGAGCTGTCCAGCGTACCGGTGGATCTCTTGCGCAGGAACTGGCTTTCCGCGTCTGGCTTCGATGAACTTCTCCCAGGCCGCGTTCCACGGGCCCCCTTTCGCCCCCCGATGGATGCTCCGGTGCTTCTCTACCTCCAGCGGGATGACGTACTGGTCGATGTCGATCCCCTTGTCGGTGAACCATTCCCGAAATGCCCGCGGGAAGATGTGGTGCTGCTCGTGCGGCTTGCGCCGTTCCTTCGCCGCCTCGTCCAACATCTGCTGCTGGCTGGGCAGCAGCGGTGGCTTGTGCCTCCAGGGGATGATGAAGACGGGCCGGGTGTCCTTCGGCAACTCCTGTGCGCTGCCCCAGTAGCGCTGAGCACCTGCCTGCGGGCTGGGCAGCACCGCCATCCCGCCTCGGGCAAGCACCACAACCCCCGCCGCTGAGCCCTCCATCACCTCCTTGCACCGGTACACCCCACACTGCTCGCCTGCGCACAGCGCCACCACGCTGCGCTCCTCGGTGCACAGTTCCTCGAAGTGCGCGGCCTCGGCAGCTCCTTCGCAGCCAGGTTCCTCGAACATGGCCGGTCGTGCCGTTGCGCAGGCCGACAGCGCCACAGTCACCAGCAGCCACATCCAGCGAAGCGGAGAGCAGGTCACCATGACGTGAGCGTAGCCCCCAGGTACGCTGCCGGGCATGAGCGGTCAGGCTGGCGCGAGTCGCGTGTCCGAATTCTATGTCCTCGAGTTGCAGAGCGGCGTCCGCGTCAACGTGGCGACGCTGCCGGGTGAGGATCCTTCCAGAACCATCCGCGACTACTTCGCGAGTGCCAACCGCCCCTATGAGCGCTGGGTGAACGCGTCCCTCGGACCTCTCGATGAGCTGTTCTCCGAGCTGTCCGCGGAAGGCCGCTTACCGCTCGCGCCCTTTCAAGCCGCGCAGCCCTCCGTCACAGGGGGCGACGAGCTGATCCTTCCCGAGGCTCAGCCCGCTCGCCCTACCCATGCGCGCGAGGCCCCCTTCACCCCACCCCGCCGCTTGCAGCTCCCCCTGCACCAGGACCCACTCGAGCACGGCCTCCTCACCCTCGCGCTTACGAACCCCATCTCTCGCGCAGATCTGGATGGGCTGGCCGAGCGTGTCCGGACCCTCCTCGACGCGACCCGAACCGCCGCTCACATCCAAGAGGAGCGGCCCCGCGTTCCGGCCACGCTCCCTGTCGAGGAGCGGCCCCCGTCAAGCCTCCTGGCGCGTTTGAGCCTGGCACGCCGTGTCCCGCCCCGGCTCGCGCTCGAAGCCCTGGTGACGCCTCAACGGCTTCCCGCCGACGCGCTAGCCGACGTGAAGCTCGAGCTCCACTTCCGCAATGAGGGCGGAGCCCCCGCCGAGCTCTACCCCGCCCTGGCGCAACTCCAGGACCGCAGCGGATGGGGTGGCCCCACCTGGACCCTGGCAGTGACGGCTGCGGGATTCCCTCCGGAGCGCCTCAAGCTCGTGGAGCTTCGCACCGGCTACGGTCCCCCCGGAATCCCTCCCACCTCGCAAGCCTTCACCCCCTTCTTGCGGCAGGTTCCACCCGGCGCAGTGGAGGTGCATACGTTGACGGCCTGCTGGATTCCTCAGGCGCTTCTCCCCGCGGACAGCGTCCGCCCCGATGTGATCGATCCTGAAGGGATGAATGGAATCGGCACGTGGCCCCACCTCGGGCGCTCCTCCGTCCTCGTGCTGGGCCAGAGCCGCGCGGCGCTTCAGTCCGCCATGGAGCGCACCCGCGACTTCCTGCGCGGGCAGCGCGTGCTCTTCCTGCCTCCTCGCGCCCTCCTCCAGCTGACGCTCGGGTACCACCAGCAACCCTGGGCGAGCTTCAAGCCTCAGCAGTCCTGGAGCCTCCTCGCCCCGCCCCTCGACCTGCTCACGGGTGAGCGCGAGGGCGGCCCCGGGCTCAGCGCCCCAACGGAAGGGAGAGGGTGAAGGTGGAGCCCTCGCCGCGCTGTGAGTGGACCTGCAACGAGCCCCCATGCAGCTGCGCCAGCGCCGATGCGATGTAGAGCCCCAGCCCATGCCCCTGGCCCGTACTGCCCACCGCGCGGTGGAAGCGGTCGAAGATCCGCGGCAGCTCGGAGGCGTCCATCCCCTGGCCATGGTCCGTCACCGAGATGACGGCCCGCCCCGGAGAGAGCTCCAACGCGAGCTCCACCCGCGCCGGCGTCCCTCCATACTTGACGGCGTTCGAGATCAGGTTGTTGAGGATCTGCCGCAGCCGCTCGGCATCCGCCTGCATCGTCACCGCCTCGGCGGGCAGCTTCACGAGGAGCTCGGCCTCGGGCCGCGTGTCCCGCCAGTAGCTCGCCACGCCCTGCAGAAAGGACCTGAGCTCGCACGGCTCGCGCTGGAGCTTGATGCGCCCATCGGACAGCTGCGAGGCCTCGAGCACCGAGCTGACCAGGGTGGACATCCGGTCCAACTGATGGAGCGCCACCGTGCCCCGCCGCCTCTGCGCGTCCGCCGTCTCCCCACTCAGGTGCCGCAGCATCAGCTCCAGGTTCAGCCGCGCCGAGCTGAGGGGTGTCTTGATCTCGTGGGCCACCCAGCTCATCATCTCCGCGCGCGCGAGGTTCATCGTTGTCTCCGGAGCCTGCGTCAGCGGCAGGCCCGCAGGCCTCTCGGGCCTCCCCATGGAAGCGCGCAACCCCTCCTCCACCATCCGCTCAAACGTCTCCAGAGACACCGGCTTGGCCAGGTAGGCGTTGGCCTCGTCGGCCCCTTGCGGCAGGGCCGCGCTGATCAGGATGAAGGGCGTGGACGCCAGCCGCTCGTCTCTACGCACCGAGCGCAAGAGCTCCATCCCGGTCAACCCCGGCATCATGTGGTCGCTGATGATGAGGTCCGGCTGGTGGGATTGGGCCAGGCCCAGCGCCTCGTCGCCCGCATGAGCGCAGAGGACTGTGTGGCCCAGGTCCTTGACCACGGACGCGAACACCTCCAACAGCGCCTCTTCATCATCGACAACCAAGACCACCTTCACGGCAGCACGGGCTCCCGGCTCGCCCCGACCGGGCGTGCCATCCCCGTCAAGAGACCTTCGGCGGAGTGAAGGGGATCCAGAACCCGGAGGCCCTCGTCTCGAATCTCGAACTCGCGCAGGGTCGGGTCGTACCGGCTGTTGCGCAGGTTGAGGATGGACATCACCCGGTAGAGCCGGCCGCGCAGCTCGACATGGCGCAGGAAGAGCAGGTTCTCGGCGATGTTCGCCAGGGGCGAGTCGCTGAAGTCCAGCTCCGGCCCGATCACCTTGGAGATCTTCCGGGTGAACAGCGAGGTGATGCCCATCGTCCGGAGCCGGATGAGCAGGGCGCCGAAGAAGGAGCGCGCGCGCGCGGGCCGATCCAGCGCACGCTCGAGCGTCTCCACATCCTCCAGCACCAGGCGCCGGGCCCCGATCCGCTCCAGCTCGGACAGGAGCAGCTCGGCGATCTCATCCGCCTCCATCTCGAAGCACGGCTCGTAGCGCAGGTGGACCATCCCCGAGGAGATGAGCGGCTGCAGCTCGAGGCTGACCCGCCGCGCCCGGGCGGTCAGGCTCGCCGAGGGCTCCGAGAAGGAGAACACCAGGGCCTTCTCACCTTGGCGGCCCCCCGCTGCCGCGAAGTGCAGTCCGAGCAGCGTCTTGCCCACACCGGTGCTCCCCGCGATGAGCGCCGCGCTGCACTGGGGCAGTCCCCCGTCGAACAGGCGGTCGAGCTCGGGCAGCCCGAAACCGGCGCGCCCTTCCGGCGGGATGAAGTCCAGATCCGGCTGGGTGACTGCCTCGGTGCGAGGCAGGATGCGCACGCCGGTGCCATCCATCTTCATCAGGTGGCGGCCGTGGAGGTGCTTCATGCCGCGCAGCTTCACCACCTCCGCGCGCCGGACACGCCCCCCCGGGCCCTCGTCGAAGGTGAGGGAGATGACCCCATCCACCGTGGTCGACTCGGGGAAGTCGATCAGCTTGGAGAGCGGGTACTCGGTGATGAAGAGGGCGGTGCAGTCCACCGTCGCCAGCCCCACCGAGAGCTCGTAGAAGAACTCGCGCAGCTTGGCTTCGTCCTGCCACAGATCCCGCACCGAGCGGAGCCCATCCACCACCAGCAAGCGCGCCTTGCGCTCGCGGATGGTGTGGATGAGGATCTCCCGCGCCTCGCGAGGCCCCTTCTTGAGCCATGCGTAGATGCTGAGGAAGAAGAGCTCTTCGCCCAGCTTCTTCCGGCTGAAGAAGGAGAACCCCGAGAGGTCCTCGAGCAGCTTGGCCTGGGACTCGGAGGTGGTCGTGGCCAGCACCACGGGGGTGCCTTGCGCCGCGTGGTGGAAGGCAATCTGGCTGGCGAGAACCGTCTTGCCCGTGCCGGGCTGGCCGGTGATCAAGACCGACTGGCGGACGGGAATGCCGCCCCCCAGGAGGGAGTCGAAGCCAGGAACACCGGTGGTGAGAAGACTTCTGGAGGAATTCAAGTGCGCCTTTCGAGGCTGACAAGCGGTCGTTCCTCAACATTTTGACGTCGGATTCCCAACCGCTACCCTCCGAGTGAGAAAGGCCGCTGACTCGGTTATCCACCTGACAAACGGCCTGAGACTCCCATGCCGCGCCACCCCACCTACGCGCCCTCCGTCACCGGGATGCCCGGCTCCGTGTACAGCACGCTCGCGGAGCGGCTCTCCCGCCAGCAGGGCGAGGTGTATCCGCTCTACATCGGCGACACGTGGATGGAGCCTCCCGAGGGCTGCCGCATGGAGGACCTCCGCACCTCGGAGTTCCCCGGCCTCCACCGCTACTCCGCCGTCGAGGGCCACCCCGCCCTTCGGGACGCCATCGTCGAGCACGTGCGCGCACGCTCCAGCGTCGCCATCGAGCGCTCCCAGGTCCTTGTCACCACCGGTGCCACCGGCGCGCTCGGCGCCATGGTGGGCGCGTTGGTCGCTCCCGGCGAGGAGGTCCTCCTGCTCGCCCCCTACTGGCCGCTCATCGCCGGCATCGTCACGGCCTTCCATGGCGTGCCCGTGGCCGTGCCCTTCCTGGAGGCCAGCAGCGCTGACGAGCTCGTGGAGGCCGTACGGGCCCGGATCACCGAGCGCACCGTCGCGCTCTACCTCAACACCCCTAACAACCCCAGCGGCCGGGTGCTTCCCCGCGCCTGGGTCGAGGCCCTCGCTGAGCTCGCCCGGCGCGAGGGCCTGTGGATCCTCTCGGACGAGGTCTACGAGGACTACGTCTACGAGGGCGAGCACGTGTCCACCCTCGCGCTCGCTCCCGAGCGCACCCTGGCCACTTGGAGCTTCAGCAAGGCCTACGGCATGGCGGGCAACCGCTGCGGCTGGGCCGTGGGCCCCAAGGACGCCGTGGCCCAGCTGCGCAAGGTGAGCACGCACTCCTTCTACAGCGCCCCCACTGCCGCCCAGCTCGCAGGGCTCCGCGCGCTGCAGGGCCCTGGTCCTCAGTGGGCCGCTCAGGCTGCCGCGCAGTACGCGGACACCGGCCGCAAGGTGGCCGAGCGGCTCGGAGTCCCTCCCCCTCAGGGCAGCACCTTCCTCTTCGTGGACGTGGCCCCGCACCTGGACGAGCGCGGGCTCCTGGGCTTCCTGGAGCGCTGTGTCGATCAGCGCCTGCTCCTGGCTCCGGGCATGAACTTCGGTCCCTTCCCCCACCACGTGCGGCTCTGCTTCACCTGCTCTCCGCCGGATGTCGTGCTCCGCGGTGCCGAGGTGCTCGCGCGGCTCATGGGCCGTTGAAAGGCACCGCTACTTCAGCGCCTTCAGCAGCTGCTCGCGCCCATCCACCGTGAGCCCCGCGTGCCCATCCGCCACGCGGGCGAAGTCCACGTTGCGCAGCTTCTCGAGCGACTGGCGGTTCAGCGCGTTGTCCTCGGAGAAGATGCCCGGCGAGGGCGCCAGGCCCTTCTTGTTCCGCACCAGCACGTCCCCCAGGAAGAGCACGTCCCTCCACTGGTACACCACGCTGCCCGGCGTGTGCCCCGGCACCAGGAACACGTGGATCTGCTCCCCATCCACGTCCAGCGCCTTCCCGTCCTCCGCCGGCTCCAGCTTCGAGGGCAGCGGCGGCCGCGCCAGGGAGCGCGTCATCTTCCCCACCAGGCTCTTCTGCGCGTACTCCCCGCGCAGCAGCGGCAGCTCCGAGGCCGCCACCACCACCCGCGCGTTCGGGAACAGGTGCGCCGCGGCCCAGTGGTCTGGGTGCCCGTGCGTCAGCAGCACCGTGTGCACCTGCTCCGGCGCCACGCCCTGCTTGGCCAGCTCCGCCAGCAGCTCCGTGCCCTTCGGATCCGCGCCCGCATCCACCAGCGCCGCGCCGTGAGGCGTCTTCAGCACCCACGCGTACGCGTACCCCTCCGTGAGCACGCCCACCAGCCCGTTGCCCGCGTCCACCCGAGCGCCCTCGCGCCGGGGCAGCAGCGGCCAGACCCACGCCGCGCCCAGCAATAGCAGCCCCAGGACGATGAACAGAAACCGCGCCAGCCGAGAGGGAGAGTGCTGGGCCATGCCTTACGGGATCACCCGGTTCCGGCCTGCCTTCTTCGCCCGGTACAGGTTCGCGTCCGCCACCTTGATGAACTGGGTGGGCTCCGTCATGTCCGAGGCCATCTCCGCCACGCCAATCGAGATGGTGACCGGGATCTCCTTGTCCTCGAAGACGAAGGTCTTCTCCTCGATCATCTTCCGGATCTTCTCCGCGAACAGCTTCGCCTTGTCCGGCCCGTCCTCGGGCATCACCAGCGCGAACTCCTCGCCGCCGTAGCGCGCGAAGCACTGCTCGCGCCGCACCAGCCGCTTGATGGACTGCGCCAGCTCGCGCAGCACGTAGTCACCCGCAAGGTGACCGTGCACGTCGTTGATCTTCTTGAAGTGGTCGATGTCGAACATCATCAGCGTCAACGGCCGGTGGTACCGGTGCGAGCGCCCCATCTCCCGCTCCAGGTACTCCAGGAAGTAGCGCTTGTTGTTCACCCCGGTGAGACCGTCCGCGATCGTCAGCGTGTAGATGGTCTCGTGGTACTGCGTCTCGATGTTGTCGCCATCGAGGAACTTGAAGATGGAGCCCCCCACCTTCACCAGGTCTCCGCTGCGCAGCGGCTGCGGGCTGAGCACCTCCTGATCATTCAGGTAGGTGCCGTTGGTGGAGCCCAAGTCCTCCACGAACATGCGGCCCTGCTTGGTGCTCACGCGGGCGTGGCGGCGGGACACGTTGTCCAGTTCCACTTGGATGTTGCAGGCCTCGTCCCGGCCGATGGTGTACTCGATGTCCTCGAGCACGTACTTCTTCCCCAGCTCCGGCCCGTGAATCTGGACGAGGCAGCAATCCCTGTTGGCCGCGTTCCGTACATTGACCGAAGAGATTTTAGTGACCCGAGTTTCGTCGGCTGCCATTGCAAAGTAGGAATAGCACGCTTCACCCGGGAAATGCCATGTAGGAGGGCCAGGTGTGGGACGTCCCTACCCCCTCCTTTTGGCCCTCCCGGTAGCACCCAGGTCGGAGACGGGCGTTCCCCACTGGCCACACAGGGACGACGGGGCGGTTCGGCACTCAACGAACGCGCTCGGAGCGGCGCGGGCGGCCTTGTCGGCCCCAAGAGCACGATTAAGGTCCCGCGCCACTATGGCAAAGCTGCTGGCGATGATTCTGGCAGGTGGTGCAGGCACCCGGCTCGAGCCGCTCACCCGTGAGCGCGCCAAGCCCGCCGTTCCCTTCGGCGGGCGGTACCGCATCATCGACTTCGTTCTCTCCAACTTCGTCAACTCCGGCGTGTACCGGATGAAGGTGCTCACGCAGTACAAGAGCGACTCGCTCAACAACCACCTGTCGCGCGCGTGGCGGATGACGGCGTTCCTGGGCCACTACGTGGAGTCTGTGCCCGCGCAAATGCGCACCGGCATGGACTGGTACAAGGGCAGCGCGGACGCCATCTACCAGAACCTCAACATCATCACCGACGAGGAGCCGGACTTCATCTTCGTCTTCGGCGCGGACCATGTGTACCGCATGGACGTGCGGCAGATGCTGGACTTCCACCAGGCCAAGAAGGCGGCCTGCACCGTGGCCGCCATTCCCGTGCCCATCGAGCAGGGCAAGGACTTCGGCATCATCGACGTGGGGCCGGATGGGCGCATGCTCCAGTTCCTGGAGAAGCCCAAGAACCCGCCGCCCATGCCGGGCAACCCGAAGATGTGCCTGGCCTCCATGGGCAACTACCTGTTCTCCACGGACGTGCTGGTGCAGGAGGTGGTGCGGGACGCCGCCGACGAGGGCAGCGTGCACGACTTCGGCAAGTCCATCATCAGCGAGCTGTACAAGAAGGCGCCTGTCTACGTGTACGACTTCGCGCAGAACCGGGTGGCGGGCCAGGAGGAGAAGGAGCGCGGCTACTGGCGGGACGTGGGGAACATCGACGTCTACTTCCAGTCCAACATGGACCTGGCCGAGGTGGACCCCATCTTCAACCTCTACAACGACAAGTGGCCCATCTACACCGCGGCGCACAACCTGCCGCCGGCCAAGTTCGTCTTCGCGGACCGGGAGAACAAGCGCGTGGGCAACGCCACGGACTCGCTGGTGTCCGAGGGCTGCATCATCTCCGGCGGCTCGGTGAACCGCTCCATCCTGTCTCCGAAGGTGCGCGTGCACTCGTACTCGGAGGTGCAGGACAGCATCCTCTTCGAGAACGTCTCCATCGGGCGGCGGTGCCGCATCCGCCGCGCCATCATCGACAAGAACGTGGAGATTCCGCCGGGGATGACCATTGGCCATGACTTGGAGGAGGACAAGCGGCGCTTCCACGTCACCTCGGACGGCGTGGTCGTCATTCCCAAGGGCATGAAGGTGTCGTGAGGGCCCGGTGAGACGAGGGCCCGGCCCCAGCCTGCGCCTGGCGACCGAGGCGGACCGCCGCGCCCTGTGGCGGCTCCACTCACGCTCGGTGGCGGCGCTCTGCCAGGGCGCCTACTCTCCCCACGAGGTGAAGACGTGGGTGGAGTTGCTGCGCCCGGACGGGTACCTGCGCCCGGAGCAGCCGCGCACCGTGCTGCTGGCCGAGCGCGGCCAGACCCTGGTGGGCTTCGGGCAGTTGGAGCCGCTGCTCGGGGAGCTGGAGGCCCTCTACGTGGCCCCCGAGGAGGCCGGCCATGGCGTGGGCTCCTCACTGCTGGCCTCGCTGGAGACCCTGGCGTGGCAGGCGGGCGCGTCCGCCATGAGCCTGGATGCCAGCCTCAACGCAGAGACCTTCTACCACGAGCGGGGTTACGTCCGGCTCCACCGCGCCCACCGCATCCTCACCCCCGAAGTGCATCTGGCCTGCTTGCGGATGCGCAAGCCTCGGCCCGCCGCCTCGGAGCTCCGGCCCGGGCGCCGGGGAGAGGCCTTTGGCGCGCCTCGCCCCGAGCCTTGAGCCGGTGAACGGCCAGGTGCCGCGCTACGGCCGGAAGGAGGACTTCACCTCGGGCTTGTTCAGGACGATCAGCGCCCAGATGCCGACCGGGATGCCCGTGCAGCAGCACGAGCCGAAGCACGGGATGATGGCGATGATGGAGGCCGCGATCGCCAGCGGGTAGCTCTCGAGGTTCTTCATCTTCAGCCCGCCGAAGGCGGTGAGGCCGCCCAGCACGAGCTGGAACAGGCTGCCGAAGGGCCCGATCTTGCTCGCGGTGCCAATATAGGACTTGAACTGCTCCGGAATGTCCGGATTGTTGAGGACCTCGGCCATCTGCGAGGCGTTGCTTCCGGTGACGGCCTGCACCAGCCCCCACAACGCGGACAGGATGGTGAGGCCTCCCACCACCATCAGCAGAATGGCGGGCACGTTCACCTGCTCCCGAGCGTTCCCTCCCCCCGCGGCCCCCGGCATATTGACGTTCTCCATGATTCCCCTCCCTTCGACTCCGTGTCGAAGCGGCCGCCGACGGTCCGGCGACCTCTTGGGGTTCATTCCATACAGCACCCGCTCCTGACGCCAAGGAATAAACGGCCTCAGGCCTTGAACGTCAGCAGCGGAGCCAGCCGCGCCACCTCGCGGACGATGCCGGCCTCCACCTGCGCGGCCACCACCGGGCCAATCGGCTTGTACGCGGCGGGAGCCTCCTCGATGCGGCGCTCCTGGCGCAGGGTGATGCAGTCCACTCCGGTGAGCCCCAGCGCCGCTTCGCGGTGATCCGCCCCGCCCCGCGCCATGGAGAAGCGCGACCGCGCCCGCCCTGCCCCGTGCGAGGCCGAGGCCAGCGCCGCCGCGTCTCCGCAGCCCACCATCAGGTAGGACGCCGCTCCCATCGAGCCGGGGATGATGACTGGCTGGCCCGCCTCGGCCGGGCAGGCCCCTTTGCGCGCCAGCCAGCCGCCCTCCCACGGCAAGGTGATGTTATGAGGCACGTCGTAGACCAGCGGCGCCTCCACGTCCCCGAACAGCTCGCGCAGCGTGTGCCGCAGCAGCTCCGCCAGCAGCAGCCGGTTCAGGAAGGCGTAGTTCGCCGCAGTGGCCTCGGCCCGGAGGTACTCCGCCACGAGCTCCGGATCCGCCAGCGGGAGGATGCCGCTCTCGGGGAAAGAGGCGCCCTGCGGCCACGCCTCGCGGGCCCGATCCAGCCACGCCATGCCCACGTGCTTGCCCACGTCGCGCGAGCCCGAATGGATCATGAACGCCAGCTGGCCCTCGCGCACGCCCCACTCCCAGGCCCGCGCCCGGTCTGTCACCGCCTCCACGCGCTGCACCTCGACGAAGTGGTTGCCTCCACCGATGGTCGCCAGCCCCGCATCCCGCACCACCCCCGGCTTCACCAGCCCCGAGGGCGCCCACGCCGGATCGCCCTCCAGCGAGCCTCCCAGGTGGATGCGCGTGGACTCGCGATCCAGCTGCCCCAGGTCCGCCTTCACGGCGCAGCCCAGCGGGTGCTCCATCGTCTCCAGGAGCCAGCCGGGGATACCGTCGCGCAGCAGCGCCTCGGCGGCGTGCGAGGACATGGCCACGTCCCGCGTGCCGAAGAAGTAGTGACCCTTCATGCGCTCCACGAAGGCGTCCCGGCGGGAGAGGAAGTCCTCCACGCTCAGATCCGCTACGTGCAGGCGCATGCCGCAGTTGATGTCCGTGCCCACCGCAGCGGGCACGACCAAGCCGCGCGTGTGCAGCACCGAGCCGATGGCCACGCCGGAGTCTCCCGGGTGGAAGTCAGGGGTGGCGCGCACGCGCAGGACTTCGCCGCCGCGCGGGTGCTTCAGGGCGGCCAGGTGGGCGAGCTGCCGGAAGGCCTTGCCCTCCACGGGCAGGTCCGGCGGGAGGAGAACCTCGGCGGGCGGCGCATTCGCATCACCCTGGAGGCGGACCGTATAGAGGCGACCGTCATAGGTCACCTCGAGCCCCTCGCGGGCGAGCGCCCGGAGGAGCCGATTCAAGTTCGGCTGCATGACCCTACTCGGAAGTGGCCCCGTGCCCGAAAGGGAACGGGGGGACGTGAACGAAGGGAGGGGGACCTCGGGTCAGCAGCCGCGGTCGCAGGACGGCGCGAGGCCATCCTTCGGGGGGCCCTGGACGGGAGGTCTCGGGCGCGCCTGACCGTTCAGTGCCAGATTCGCGCCACGGCCTTCAACCCAGGGTAGAACCTGCGTTTGTCCCGTGGCCACTGGACCCCCGCCTGGGTCCGTTGCACGATGGGGAAGGGACTTTCCATGGCGAACAAGCAAAGGGGCTCACTCCCCCCGGTGCTGTCCACGGAGGAGACGCGCGTCAAACCTCCCGAGGAGGAGGAGGCGGAGTCGCCTCCAGACGAGCCGTCATGGGATCCGCAGCGGGACTCGACCCAGCTGCTCCCCCTCACCGGGCCCGTGCCCATCGGCCAGGGCGTGGACGACGCGACACCTCCTGTCCCCCGGAAGATTCCTCTCGGCACCTACCCGGACCCGGACACCCAGGAGCCGCACGAGCCCACCCGCCCGATTCCCGTGAAGCAGACGGGGAGCCGCCCTGCCCTGCAGAATGTGGACGACTCCACACGGCAGATTCCTCGGAAGACCGGGGCTCGGCCCGCCCTGCAGGAGCCGGACGACTCCACCCGGCAGATTCCTCGCAAGACGGGGACGCGGCCCGCGCTCCAGGAGCCGGACGACTCCACCCGGCAGGTGCCTCGCAAGACGGGGACGCGGCCGGCGCTGCAGGACGCGGAGCCGGATGCCACGCGCGACATTCCTCGCAAGTCGGGGATGCGGCCGGCGCTGCAGGACGCAGGGCCGGATGCCACACGCGACGTTCCTCGCAAGTCAGGCTCTCAGGCCACGGTGACGCGGGCGGCGCCTCCGGAGAGTTCGCCCCTGCCCTGGGAGTCCGAGGATGATGCGCTGTCCCGGCTGCCCACGCGGGCCCAGCCCCTGCCGCCCATCGCCTCGGGCCAGCAACAGGCCCTGGTGTCTCCGCCGCATGGGCCTCCGGTGCTGGTGCCCATCAACACCGAGCCGCACTACCTGGCGCAGGCGCCCAAGGTCCCCATCGTCACGCAGCCCAACTACGTGCCACCTCCGCCGCCGGCGCTGACGCCCATCGTCACCGCGCCGCACCTGACGCCCTCCGCGCCGCCACTGCCCGCCGAGCCGACCACCGATGGCGAGGCCATCCGCACCACGTTCTCCAACAAGGCCGCCATGGTGGCGGACCTGGTCAAGTCGACGTTCGCGCGCCGCAGCTACGGCACCGCACCCTACCGCCTGCGCATCGACGAGCCGGATGGCCCCAGCACCGCCGGCGGCCTCCATGCCCGGCAGCCCATCTCGCTCATCTCGCGGCTGGAGTCCGCGCCGCCCGTCCTGGTCGGCTGGGTGGACGTCTCCAAGAAGGAGTCCCAGCTCCGCAACTACGCCTCGGTCTCCAAGCGGCACAAGGCCCGCTACAACGCCGAGCTCGACATCAACGAGGAGGAGTACGACCGGTTCCTCAACGAGCTGGTGGAGACCCTCTTCTACGGCGGCATCAAGATCCTACTGCTCGTCCCAGATGAGGAGACTGTAGGCCCTGCCGGCAGTCCCCAGGCCCAGGCGCAGGCCCAGCACCAACGCGGTGAGCGCTCTCCGCTGGGCACGCTGCTCCTCATCCTGGTGACGTTCGTCCTGGGCGTGGGCGTGGGCGGCCTCAACGCCGAGCGCTTCGCCTCGCTGCTCGAGCGGGTGAAGGCGATGTTTCCCTAGCGAGCGCTGACCCCTGAACATGTACATGCGGCACCTTCGACTTCTGCTGCTGGCGGCCTGTGTCCTCGTGACCGGCTGCCCCCGTGCCACCAAGCCTCCCGTCGCGACACGGGCGGAGGAGGCCCTGCGCGAGCCCACCCGGCCGCTGGAGCTGCACGACGATGGAGAGCCCGCGGCGCTGCGGACCGCCATCGCGGAGAGCCTCGTGTGGCTGAGAACGCGGGCGGCGGACGAGCGCTTCGTGTTCGGTCCCCGCGTGGTGTTGGCCTCGGAGCTGCGGGACGCGCTGGAGCGGCTGCACTCACGCATCACGGAGGGGATGTCCCACGAGGAGCTCACCACGCGGGTGCTCGAGGAGTTCGAGCCGCTGGAGTCCACCGGCGGCGAGGACGGCCAGGTGCTCTTCACGGGCTACTACGAGCCCATCATCGAGGCGAGCCTCACCCGCACCGCCGAGTACGCCACGCCCATCCACGGAGCGCCGAAGGATCTGATCGAGGTGCCGCTCGAGCAGTTCGCGGAGCGCTTCAAGGCGGAGCGCGTCTTCGGACGGCTTGAGGGACGGAAGCTGCTGCCCTACTGGACGCGCTCGGAGATCCGGCAGGGGAAGCTGAACAGCCAGGGGCTGGAGCTGGCGTGGGCGAAGGACCCGGTGGCGCTGTTCTTCGTGGAGGTGCAGGGCAGCGGCACGCTGCGGCTGCCGGACGGGAGCGAGCGGCGCATCGGCTATGCCAGCTCCAACGGGCGGCCGTACCGGAGCATTGGCTCGCTGCTCATCCAGGAGGGCGCCATCGCGAAAGAGGCCATGTCCATGCAGGCCCTGCGCGCGTGGCTGGCGGAGAACCCACCTCAGTGTGACCGGGTGCTCGACTACAATGAGTCCTATGTCTTCTTCCGCTTCCTGAACACCGCGGCGGTGGGCTCACTGGGGAGACCCGTGACGCCGGGGCGCTCCATTGCCACGGACGCGCGGATGTTCCCCAAGGGAGCGCTGGCGTTCCTCTCCACCGAGCGCCCGGAGCCGCGTCCGGACGGCACGGTGGGGTGGAAGCCGCTGACCCGGTTCGTGATGAACCAGGACACTGGCGGCGCCATCAAGGGCGCCGGGCGGGTGGACGTCTTCTGGGGCCGAGGCCCCGAGGCGGAGCTGGCCGCTGGGATGATGAAGCAGAAGGGCTCCCTGCTCTTCTTCGCGCCGCGGAAGACCGCGGCCCGAGCGGCCAGCGCGGGGGCGGCTCAGTAGACGCGGAAGTTCGTGAACTCGGCCTGGGCGTCCTCGGCGACGACACCGGTCTGACAACCGGACAGCCCCACCGAGCGCGACTGCTTCTGGACGCCGTCCACGAACACCGTGAAGGTGGTGCCGCTGCGAACCACCTTGAGCGTGTGGGCGGTGGTGAAGCTGAGCCCCGCGAGCGAGGTGTTCTGCCAGCCGAGATCCACTCCACCGGCCACGGCGTGGGTGGCGAGCACCGCGGTCTTCGGATCCAGCCACGCGGTCATGGAGTTACCGCCGTTCTGGTAGCAGCCGTAGAGGCCGTACTTGGGATAGGGCGTGGTGCCCTGGGAGATCAGCCGGGCGGCGGACTCCACGGTGTAGCTGGCGGTGGTGGGCGCGCTCTTGCGCCAGAGGCTCTTCCAGCCCGCGCCGAACTGCCAGGCCACGACGTCACGGGCACTGCGGATCTCGAACATGCCGTTCTCGAGCCCGTCCACGGCCGGGTCGCCCCAGCCCTGGAGCGGATCCAAGGTGACGTTGGTGAACTCTGCCTGGGTGTCCTCGGTGACGAGCCCCATCATGCCGAGCACGTTGTCGAGCGCCCGCGTCTGCTGGAGCACGCCATCGAGGAAGAACAGGTACTGGCCGCTCCAGCTGCGCTCGATGCGGAGGTTGTGGGCCGCAGTCCACGAGAAGCCCGTGGGGAGCGCCGAGTTCTGCCAGCCCTTGTCCACACCGCCAATCACCGCGTGGGTGGCGAGCACGCCGTACTTCTTGTCCAGGAAGAGCGCCACGTAGTTGCTGGCATTCTTGTAGGTGCCGTAGATGCCGAACTTGGGGAAGGTGGAGGTGGTGCCCGTGGCGATCCACCGGACATCCGCCGAGGCCGCGACGGTCTCGAAGTTGGGGTTGCCGCGGAACAGCTGCATCCAGCCCGCGCCGAGCGAGGTGCTGGTGGCGGACGTGGAGTTGGGGAGGGTCCAGGAGCCGGAGCGGCCGGCGCCCTCGAAGGAGCCGCCCCAGCCGTTGCTGTCGAGGAGGTTGGCGGAGGCGGGGGCGCCGCTCTCACCTGCGGGCTTGGGCTGAGCGATGGACACGGAGCGAGCGACACCGAGGTTCAGGTTGCCAGCGCTGTCGATGTAGAACTTCTGAGCGCGGACGCTGCGGTCGCCCCAGCCATCGGTGCTCAGGCGCTTGGCGTGGTAGGCGATCCAATTCTCCGAGCCATCCGGCGACTGGGTGAAGGTGGGGTGGCCCACGCCGTACACATCACCGTTCTGGCGGAACACGGGCCCGGTCTTCACCCATGACTTGGGGTTGAGCAGGTTGCCATCCGTGTTGGTGAGCAGGCCGAGGGTGTACTCCCGGGTCCAGCTGCCGCTGGCGGAGAAGATGATCGCGTACTTGCCCGCGAGGCGGATGGGCTGAGGGCCCTCGTTGAGCGTCATGGCCCGGCCTTCCCACATGAATGCGGGCTGAGCGATCAGGACGCGCTCGCCGCTGATCGTGTACGGGTTGCTCATGGGAGCGATGTAGAGGTTCTGCTGTCCGTCGGTGGTGCCGGGCCAGCCGGACCAGACGAAGTAGAGCGAGCCGTCATCCTTCTGAATGGCCGCGCCGTCGATGGCCCACCGGTCCGTGGTGGGCCGGAGCTGGCCCCGGAAGGTGTACGCGCCCTGGGCGTCGAGCGTGGCGGACTCGAGCACGTACATGCGGTGGTTGGCGTTGTTGCCGTCCGAGGCCGCGAAGTAGATGTACCACCGCCCGTTGATCAGTTGGAGCTCCGGGGCCCAAACCTCGCGGCTGTAGGCGCCCGTGGTGGGCGCGGTCCACACCCGCACGGCCGTTGCGCTCGCGAGCCCCGTCAGCGTGGAGGACTTGCGGACCACGATGCCGGCATCCCCGGCACTGGCCGCGTGGTAGTAGAAGCCGTTGTAGCGGACGATTGACGGATCCGCGGACGTCTCGGGCAGGATGGGGTTGGTGAACGTCTGGGCGCTCGCGGCCGTGGCCGTCAGCAGGGCTACGGCCAGTAAGACTCCTCGGACTCTCGCGCTGCGCTCACGGCGGATGCTCGTCGCTGCCTTCATGGCGTGCCTCTCTTAGGCCTGCTTGGATTTTCCGGTTTTGCCAGAATATCCGACCTAATCAGAAGCGGTTTCAAATGACGCACGGCGCCAACTCGCTGGGGCTCTGACTAGACCTCCTCGAATCTCGTGCCGGTGGCGCCCATGCGCTCCAAACCGTTCTTGAGCTCCTCGGAGATGATGAGGACGACCTCCCATCCTTCGGGGCGGAACACCTTGGCGCTTCCCACCTTCGCTTTGTCGATGCGCAGGTCCCGCACGGAGGCGTACTGGCCGACCATGTCCGGAATCCCATTTTCATGGGTCCAGAGCCGGATGCGGGACGCCTTCTCGTCGATACAGCGAATGCGGCGTGTGGCCACGAGGATGAGGTACTGGTCTGGATGGCCCTCAACATCCACAGCGAGAAGTTGCACATCGTCTGGGGCCAGCTCCGCGAAGAGAGTGGCCACCCGGACATGAACCACGGGAATGCCAATCCCCGCTTCCGTGAAGTCCAGCGGGGTGCCCGCGATCTCGACAGGGATTCTCAAACGTTCCTGGATGGATGCAGGCGCCCCCATCGTGAATTGCGCATCGTTGACTTTGTGGCCCTGACGGTCCGTCGGCATGGCCAAGTGCCAGCGGCGCGGGACATACACGTCGTCGGCGAGCTTGAAAAAACGCTGGGGCATGGACTCCCTTTAGGGTGTTGGCCGCTGGGTGACGAGCTGGTTCAGCTCTGTTCCCGGCGTGGCAAGTTCCTTTGCCAATTCCTTGAGGGCCTCTCTCAACTTCGCCTGGCAATCCCTGATGCTACGGCAAGTCAACGTCGCCCTCCGCAGTTCCTCGTAGACAATCTCGTGATACCGCTGGGGATGCGGCCCATAGTGCCCCTGCAGCGGCATCTTGTTCGCCGGGTCATCCATGGACATTCCCGCCTTGGCAAAGATTTCTTGGAACCTCGGTGTCCAGGGGCCCCCACGCGCCGTGGAGGTATCATTGCAGATGGTGGCGATGTGGTGAGTCTCGATGCAGGGGCCCGTGCTCCCCCTGCCGCTGGCCCCCATGGTCATCGCCGTGGCGGCCACCGTGACGCTGACGCCCTCGGATGACAGCGCCAGCTCTTCCACCGCTCCCAGCGCGGGCAGCGGGATTCCCGCCATACCCTCGGCCTGCATGGCCACCTGGGCTGAGCCGGGCAGCGTCGGCACCTTCGCCGCGAACTGCTGCGCCGTGGAACCTATCGCTGCCATCAGCAGCAGGGCGAACGCGCGAGCGGCCTCTCGCCCCAGAATCTTCCCGAAGCGCTCGCCCGCCTCGCGCAGTTGCTCAGCGCGGGTGGCCACCTTCGCCACGTCCATCAACTCCAGCCAGCCGCTCACGAGGTTCTGGAGTGTGTCGAGCCCCACGTACAACACCAGCCCCAAGCCCACCACCGCCACCAGCGCCGGCGCCACGGGGTTGAGCGCGAGGATGAGCAGCATGGAGCCCAGCGTCCACAGGGCGGTGTGGATGAGGGCGCGCACCTCCACCATCTCCCCCAGCGCCTTCTTCATCTCGTCCAGCACCGGGCTCTTGCTCATCGCCAGTGCCCAGATGTAGCGGCCGTGCATGTCCAGGTAGCGCCCGCCTACGAGTGCGCCCCCGAGGCAATCTCCGTAGAAGCCGTAGACGTCCTGGCACCAAAGCCGGTAGCGCTCGGCCAGTTCCAAGTCCTCTTTCGTCAGCGCTCCTTCCGGCAGCTCGCCGCTGCCCTCCAGCACCAACCGCTTGTCCCTCAAGAGGTAGAGGTAGTTGCCGAACTGCGGATCCATCTCGAACATCCGCTC
This sequence comes from Hyalangium minutum, assembly GCF_000737315.1. Classification (GTDB taxonomy): domain Bacteria; phylum Myxococcota; class Myxococcia; order Myxococcales; family Myxococcaceae; genus Hyalangium; species Hyalangium minutum. The sequence goes on along the minus strand of NZ_JMCB01000007.1, from coordinate 300,071 downwards.
CACCGTCTGGCGCGGGGAGCCGGACAGGCGGGCCTCGCGTGCCAGCCGCCGCAACGCCCGCTGGAACTCGT
>NZ_JMCB01000006.1:900000-1037819 GCF_000737315.1 Hyalangium minutum | reverse complement strand
GCTTCTGAACCCGCCCAGTGGCTTCGTTCTTTCGCTTCGAGGAGGGGCGCGGCTTTTACTTCGCCGCCGCCTTCTCTGTCAACCGGTTTCGGTGTTTTCTTCAACCACCGTCTACCGCCACCTGATTTCCGGCCGATTTCTGTTCAGCGGTGAACCGCTTCTCTTCTTTCGTCCGTCGGGGGCGCGGCTTTTACTTCATCGCCGCGTCCTCCGTCAACCGCTACCGGTGACTTATTCAAGATGTCATTTCCCTCGGTTCAACTCCGGTCCAGCTGTTCCGTTGAACGGCTTTCCCGGTCGAGGGGGCGCGGCTTCTACCACCACCGCGTCCTGTGTCAACCGACTTCGTTGACCTTTGATTCCGCCCCGCCAAAGCACTCGGCACCGGTGTGCCGCGCGCGCCGGGCGAGGGGTCACGATGAGTACCGCTTCGCCCCCGTCTCGTCAAATCCTTCGTGATCAGCAGGTGATCAGACCTGCCATGGTGCACAGGGCTCCCAGAGGTGAGAACCCCCCGGGCCCTCCGAGCTCTTCCACCGGATTTTTTCCCGCGGCTTTCGCCCCACTGCGGCCGCCTACCCTTCAGGGAAGGAACCGGTCGGCTGCTCCGGCTTCCGCCTCCACACCGTCCTGAACAGCCAGTCACAGAGGGGGAAGGTGAGGTTGAAGTTGAAGTGCCCCATCCGCCTCAGGTCGTGGTGCACCTGGTGGTGCCTCCTCAACCCCGCCAGAAACGGCAGGCGGCCCAGCGGATGCTCTGTTGGAAGGTGGTAGCAGAAGTGCAGCCACTCGTAGGTCAGGAAGTAGCCCATCGCCGTCGCCACGAAGAGCCACCCCACGTTCGGTGAGCCGAGCGCAAAGAAGATCGCTCCCAGGGGTGTCGCGATGCCCCCCAGGAAGAACAGCAGCAGCACCGGCGGGAAGAGCACCATCCGGAAGTCGTGGCTGGACTCGTATGCCATCGCCTCGTGCGTGAAGAAGTGGTGGTGCTGCTGCGTGTGCCGCCGGTACACCAGCCCCAGGCCCCTCGCCCGGTGGTGCATCGGTCCTCGGTGCCCCAAGTACTCCGCCACGTTCGCCAGCAAGAAGCTCGCGGGCACCGTCAGCCACTCCACTGGCCGTACTCCCGAGAGCCGACTCAGAGCGAACCCCACCACGCACAGCGAGCCCACGCTCGTGAACGCGAAGTGCGCCCAGCCCACGTAGCGCCTCCCCGGCTCTGCTCGCCGGAACTCGGCCCGGAACTTCGCCACGTGCTCGGGAAGGGGCGACGCGCTCATGCTCACAGTGTAGCGCCAACCCCGCGCCGGCTCACCGCCGCTCCGCAAGCCACTCCAGCGCCCGCTGCCTTGCGGCGTCCTCCTCCGAAGGCCGCCTTCCCGCGCTCAGTCCTTCTTGCGCTTCAGCATCTTCTGAAGCTTCTTCATCCGCTCCTGGATGAGCGTGCGCTTCAGGCTCGAGAGGTGGTCCACGAACACGTGCCCGTCCAGGTGGTCAATCTCGTGCTGGAACACGTGCGCCAGCTTCCCTTCCGCCGCCACCTCGTGCCACTGCCCCGTCTTGTCCTGGTAGCGCACCTTCACCTTCTCGTAGCGCTCCACCTTGTGCCACTCGTCCGGCACCGACAGGCACCCCTCTTCCCATGTCACCTTCCCCGACCGCTCCAGCACCTCCGGGTTGATGATCTCGAAGAACGTCCCGTCCTCCCGGCCCACCCAGGCCATCCGGAGCGCTTCTCCCACTTGATTCGCCGCAATGCCGATGCCCTTCGCCTCCTTCATGGACTCGGCCATTTCCTCCAGCAGCTTCTCGAGCGCTGGGCCGAAGTCCGTGACCGGCTTCGTCGCAGAAGTGAGCACCTTGTGCGGCCAGATGACGATGTCTCGCGCCATGCCCCCACTCTGCCACGCTTGCGCCTCCGTGCTGAGCACAACCGCACATCCCTCGTTCGAAGGCAGCTGGGAGTCTGCTAACACTCCCCCTCCATGCACCCCAATGCCCAGCTCCTGAACACCTTCTACTCCGCCTTCCAACGCAAGGACGCGGACACCATGGCCGCCTGCTACCACCCGGACGCCGAGTTCTCCGACGCGGCCTTCGTCGGCCTCCACCATGCCGGCGTCACCTCCATGTGGCGCATGCTCTGCGAGCGCGGCAAGGACCTCACCCTCGAGTTCAACAACATCCAGGCCGATGACCGCACCGGCCGCGCCCACTGGGAGGCCCACTACACCTTCTCTGGCTCCGGCCGGAAGGTTCACAACATCATCGACGCCGAGTTCGAGTTCCGCGACGGCAAGATTCTCCGCCACCGCGACCGCTTCCACTTCCACCGCTGGTCCAAGCAGGCCCTCGGCCTCCCAGGCCTGTTGCTCGGGTGGACCCCCTTCCTTCAGAAGAAGGTCCAGGCCAAGGCTCGCGCCAGCCTCGAGCAGTGGATGAAAGAGCGCGGCGTCTCCGGCTCCCCCTGAGTCACTCCCGCGCCTGCTTGCGCCGGGGCAGCGGCTCCAAGTCCGGCGCCACCCAGCCTGCCTTCGCCCCCGGCGACTCCAGCGTCTCCTTCCGGTAGTGCTGCGCCAAGAGCCCCGGGTTCAGCAGCTCCGGGTGCGCCCCGAGGAACGCGTCGAACGTACCGAGTTCCGGCGTCTGCTCTATCGCCGCTTGAATGCGCTCGGCCCAGGCCCGCGTCACGGTCTCGTGGTACTTCTCCACCACTCCCAGCACCGTGGCGAAGCCCCGCACCGTCACGCGGATGCGCTCCAGCCCCGCGTCGAACTCCTGGCCTCGCAGGCAAATCCACGCCATGCGCAGGTGCCCCCGATGGTCAAACTTCCCCCCCGGGAACTTCGCCACCGCCACCGCCGCCAGGAACTCCTCGTCCGACAGCTCTCCCGTGCTCATGCCCTGCCTCCGTTGCGGCCCATCGTAGTCAATCGCTCGGGAGTCCCTCTCCCCCTTCCTCCATGCCCGGCGGCCAGGCGACCCGGATGTCCGCTCCCGGAACTCCCTCCCGACCTGAGGAGGCGGGCGCTCAGCCCGATGCGGTACGCTTCCCCTCCAACCCGCGCGAGGAGTCTGGGGCATGGGCGCCAAGATCGAACCCGAATCGCAAGTCCCTCCACCCGAAGGAGCCTCTCCCGCCTCCTCTTACCTTCACCTGGTGAGCGCCGCCACGAGCTCTGCCCAGAAGATCCCCGACAAGCGCAAGCTCAGCGAAGCCGAGCTCGTGGCCTCTCGCAAGGTGTTCGGCGCCGGCCTCAAGTACGAGGCCGTCAGCGTCGAGAAGATGGGCTCCTTCACCGAGCTCCTCAACGGCAGCCGCGCCTACACCCTGGGCAACACCATCAACCTGCCCGGCAAGGCCCACGCCTACCCGCACCAGTACACCTCCGTCATCATCCACGAGCTCGTCCATGTGTGGCAGTACCAGCACGGCGGCTGGGGCTACGTGCCCAGCGCCGTCAAGGCCCAGTTCTTCGGTGATGGCTATGACTTCGCCAAGGCGCTCCGCGAAGGCAAGCCGTGGGCGAAGATGAACCCCGAGCAGCAGGGACAGATGATCCAGGACGCGTACCGCAGCGCGTACTTCGAGACCTCCGGCTCCCGCTTCGGCGTGCTCAACAACAAAGGCGCTGTCGTCCGCCCCGGAGCCCGGCCGCCCGATGGGTTCACCGACTACACCCAGGCCCTCCTGGACGCGCTCGCCGTGCTCCAGAAGACCTGAGCGGCGCGCCTACTTCTCCGGCATCGGCTGCCAGCGCGGTTGCACCCCTCGCTCCACGACTCCCTCGGCCGGGAGCTCCAGCTCCTCCAGGTGGAACCGGGCCGGCGGGCCCGCGAACAGCAGGAGCCGGACACGTCCCGGTGAGAGCGCGGTGAACCTCCTCACGCCCTCGTCCTGCACACCGGACAGCCCCATGCTCGTCCACAGTGGGACGGTCTTCATCGACACCGGAACGGTGAAGGCTCCCGGCAGGAGGATGGCTTCGACCCCTTCGTCCAAGCCCTCCGTACGCAGGACCAGCGTGGGGCCCGCCTTCCGCTGCACGAAGGCCAGCTTCACCTGACCCTGCTCGGGGATCTCCGCTCGCTGGGGCACAAAGCCCTCTGTCGTGCCAGCCGCTGTCGATAGCTGCACCCAATAGGAGCCTGGCTCCAAGCCCCTCCGTTGGCCCACCCCCTCGACCACATCAAGGGTCTCCCAAGAGCTCTCGTCCCTCTCGAGGATGAACCGCACGTCCGCATCCAGTGGACGCCCCGCGGAGTCCACCGCGCTCACCACCACGGTGGCCCCCGACACGAGCCGCACCGTCACCGAGGCGTCCGACGCGCCCAGGGCGACTCGCGCCATGCGGTAGTTCGTGTGGCTCACCTCCAGTTGCAAGGGCTCGGACTCCACGTGGGGGAACTCGAAGGTGCCATCGTCCTGGGCCCTCATGAAGAGGCTCGGCCGCGCGAGGCCTTCCTCCTGCTCTCGTGCCGGCCCCAAGACCCGGACCTCCGCCCCCGCCTGGGGCGCTCCGGTCTCGGCATCCACCACCACGCCTCGCACCCGGCGACCCGGCTCCATCCGCACCTCGCCGAGGTCCACGTCCACCCCCTCCTGCACCTTCACCGCACGGGTGGTCTGCGCCATCCCCGGCGCACCGAAGAGGAGATGCTGGGTGCCCGTCTCCGTGATGGGCGTGGTGAAGGCGCCTTGCGCGTCGCTCATGAAGCGCATGTTCAGCTCGAAGCGCGGAATGGGTGCCCCGTCCGGGTCCACGAGCCGCCCTCGAATCCGCGCCTGGGACTGGAACACGAGCCGCACCTGCTCCGTGCCCGAGCGCACCCGGATGCTGTCCTCGTCCACGGCCGCGGCTCCCTCGGACTTCGCAGCCAGAAAGATGTAGCCCTCCTTGTAGGCCCAAAGCACGTACTGCTCGCCCGTGAGGTGCTCGAGGGTGAAGCGGCCGTCCCTCCCCGTGACGATTCGAGGCCGATCGTTGCCGCACCTGAATCGGTTCCGCCGCCACGCAGCGGTGGCATTGGGGGGCTGGTACACGTTGATGGTCGCCTCGGCCACAGGCTGTCCCGCTTCATCCACCGCGAGACCCGAGAGGCTCCAGCCGGTCTCGAAGCGCAGAGCGACTTCGGCGCGCCCGTTGTCCCGCAGCGTCACCGGCTGCGAGGCCGAGCGCTCCACGCCCTCGTCCGTGAGCGAGGCCTCCACCCGGTAGCTCCCCGCTTCCATCCCGCTCACCGAGAAGCGCCCCTGCGCGTCCGTCATGGCTCTCCGGGAGTAGCTCCACTCCCCCTCCTCTCCCGGCATCCACACCGTGATGCCCACCTCACTCATGGGGGTCCCCTCCGCGTCGGTGACACTCCCGTCGATCCGAGCCCCCCGCCGCAGCACCCAGCGGAGGTTCTCCGAGGGAACCTGCACCTGCTTCTTCTCGGGGAGGAAGCGCTCGTCCTCCGTGGAGAGCGTCCAGGTACCCGCCGCGGGCGCGTCCAGCACGAAGCGCCCATCCTCCTCTGTCATGGTGTTGCTCTGGGTGCCCTGCGGCTGCTCCCCATCGCCCGAGATCAGCTCAAGGCTGGCCTCGGCCACCGGGACCCCTTCCTCGTCCACGAGCGTCCCAGCGAGGGAGAAGGCTCGCGGCAAGGTGAAGTCCAGTGGCACCGGCTCCCGGGTGATGGCGTGCACCTCGTTCTCCACGTGGCGGTACCGAGGCGCCGTCACGTCGAAGACATAGTCGCTCAGCGGCAGCGGACCGACTCGGTAGTGGCCTTCCTCGTCCGTGAAGACCTTCCAGTTCTGCCCGTAGTCCCGCTTGCGCCAGAGCGCCACGCGCGCTCCCGGAATGGGGTTGCCCGCGTCATCCCGCACCGTGCCCTCGACATGGCGGCTCTCGCCCAGGCGCAGCACCACCTCTTCCGCGGAGAGCTCCATCGTCCGCAGGTGGACCTCTGCCCTGGCAAAACGGCCCGCGCGCTCCGCGGTGAGCTCATAGCCGAGCGGCTTGAGGCCCTCGAAGACAAAGCGCCCCTGCGCGTCCGCCGTGGTGACCTGGCCAGCCTCACTGCCTGCGGTCAGGCGCACCTCCGTCCCCGGCGCCGGCGTCCCTTCCGACAGCACGAGCCCCGCAAGCCGAACCGGTTGGTAGAGGACCACGGCCGTCCGGCTCCTCACGAGATAGGGCGGCAGGAACTCCGGCAGCCACTCCTCCTTCTCCGCCACGAGGGCGTACTCGCCCTTCGGCAGCGGCCCCACCTGGAAGCGCCCATCCGCGCTGGTGCGCACATCAAAGAAGCGGGTGTACTTCGCGTGCAGCACCGTGAGCCGCACCTCGGACAGCGGGTGCTCGCTCGCGTCCACCACGCGGCCCTCCACCGTCACCCCCTCGCCCAACACCAGCTCCACCCCCTCCGCTCCCGCAGCCACCTGGGGCCGCAGCTCCGCCCCCTGCTCGCCCAGCGCCCAGAGCGTGAACTCCCCCTCCGGCAGCCCTTCCAGGGCGAAGCTCCCATCCGCCCCCGTCACCGTCTCCGCGTAGACGGGCGCCTCCCCGTAGCGGCCTTGCACCAGCTCCAGCACCTGCGCGCGGGCCTCGCGCATGCACTCCGGGAGGCGCTTGCCGCGCGAGCTGGGCGCCGGATCGCTCTCGTCCACCGGGCACGGCAGCTCCGAGAGCGTCTCCCCCGGCATGGGCCGTGTCGCAGAGACGCGGACTCCGGCCACGGGGGCCTGGCCCACCTTCACAAGGCCCCGGATGCTCAAGGTGCCGCTCGGCGGAGGCGTGGGCGTGGCGTGGACCTTCTGCTTCCGCTTCCCGGACGCTCCCTCCGGACGCTGGCTCACCTGGGTGCTCTCGGGGTCCGTGCCCTGAGGCAGGCCCAGGAACACCACGACCCCCAGCCCCACCACCGCTGCTCCGATGACTCCCCAGGCTTGCCGGCGCATAGACACCCTCCCTGACAACTCTCGCAAGCCCCCGGTTCCGTGGAAAGGAGTCCTGGGGGTGGATCCCCCCAGGTGCCCATTCTGGTTAGATGGCGCGCCAAGAGAAGGGGGGTACAGACCCATGAGCCAGTCACCCATTCGGAACGAGTACCTGGACCAGGTCCAGGAGCAGCAGCAGCGCCTCGAGGTCGATCTCAAAGCCCGGAAGATGGCCGCGAACTCCCTGCCCCAGCAGGCCATGGCCGCGCCCCGGCGCCGAGGGGGCCTCGCGCCGCCGCCTCCCGAGATGCCCGGCGGCAACGCCGTGGAGGTCCGCATCACCGGCTTCTGGCGCTGGCGCACCGTCGTCGTCCCGCCCAACGCCTATGTCGTCCACACCCGCCGGGGCCATGACAAACCGCTGACCCTCGGCCTGGGCGTCTCCTTCCGCTTCAACCCGGCGACGGACTCGTTCCTCGTGGTCCCCGGCGCCATGCAGACCATCCTCATCAACGCGCACAGCATCTGCCGCGAGCTCCAGGGGCTGCTCGTCCAGGGCTACGTGCAGTGGATCATCGAGGACTTCGGCACTGCGTATAAGAAGCTGGACTTCACCGACGCCGAGGACCCCATGCGCGTGGTGAACGTGCAGCTGCGCGAGCAGGCCGAGGCCGCCATCAAGGACAAGGTGGCCACCATGAGCATCGACGCGGTGCTCTCCGACAAGCAGCCCATCATCGAGGAGCTCACCGCCCGCCTGCGCCAGGTGGCCGAGGGTGGCGGAGGCAGTGACAAGGGCCTGGGCCTGCGCATCGTCACCGTGCAAATCAAGGAGGCCGTGGTCAGCTCCGCGCGGCTGTGGGAGAGCCTGCAGAAGCCCTTCCGCGCCGAGCGCGAGCGCGTGGCCCGGCTGGCCGGACTGGAGACAGAGGAGGCCATCTCCCGCCGCGAGCTGCAGGTGGAGCAGGAGCGCGAGCGCTCCCGCCTGGAGACCGAGAGCGAGCTGTCCCAGCTGCGCGCGGCGAAGGGCGCCGAGGCCTATGACCGCGAGCAGGCCGAGCGCCTGCGCCGCCAGCATCGCGAGGAGGAGGATGCGCGCAAGCTGGCCGTGGAGCGGCAGCAGACCACCCTGCACACCGCCGAGCTGGAGAAGGCACGGCTCGCCGTGGAGGGAGCGCTGGCCGAGCTCAAGCACGACGTGGATTCCGCCCGGCGCAAGCGCGAGGCGCTGGCCGTCATCGACGTGGAGGACGCCGAGCGCGGCGCGGCCAACCGGCAGGCCCGCGCGGAGCTGGAGCTGCTCGAGGCCCGGCAGCGGGTCCTCAACGGCCTGAGCCCCTCCAACGTGCAGGCCCGGCTGGTGGAGCTGCTGCCCACCATCGCCGAGAAGCTGCCCAAGCCTCAGGAGCTGCGCTCCGTCTCCATCGGCGCCGGTGCGGGCATGCAAGAAGGGCAGGCGCTGACGGCAATGGTGGCGCAGATGATGGCGCTGGTGAAGGCCCTGAACCCCGAGGCCCCCGTGCCTCCCAAGGCGCCGGTGGCCAGCCTGGAGAGCCCCCAGCGGTAGGGCTCACGCGCGTGGCGCCTGCGGCCCGCCGCCTCAGGCCCCCGAGACCTCGTCGCTCGCGGGGAAGAGGCGCGGCAGCGAGAGGGTGAAGGTGGTGCCCTCGGCCTCCGTGGAGCGCACCTCCACGGTGCCCCCGTGCGCCAGGACGAGCTCGCGGACGATGTAGAGCCCCAGGCCGATGCTCCGGTCCGAGCGGTTCGCCCGCCGCTTCCCCCGCCGCAGCGGCTCGAAGATGCGCGGCAGCAGGTCCGCGGCGATGGGCTCGCCCTGGTTGTGGATGCGGAGCACCACCTGCTCCGCCGTGCCCTCCGTCTCCACCCGCACGGGCGTCTTCTCCGGGCTGTACTTCACCGCGTTCGTCACCAGGTTGGAGATGACCTGCGCCATCCGGTCCGAGTCCCACTGCCCCCGCCCGTCCCCGCTCTGGCTCACCTGAATCTCCCGCTCCACATGCGCCACACGCGCTTCCTCCACCACCTGCAGCGTCAGCTCGTGGAGGTCCGCGGGCCCCGGCCTCACGGGGATGCCACCGCCCATGCGCGCCTGCGTGAAGTCGAGCAGATCCCGGATCAGCCGGTTGGAGCGCTCGGCGCACGAGAGGATGCGGGCCACCGTCTTCGCCTGCCACGGCTCGATGCTGTCGCGCTGCAGCATCATCGAGGCCCCCGCCAGGATGGCATTCAGCGGCCCTCGCAAGTCGTGGCTGACGATGCCCACCAGCTGTTGCTCGAACTCCACCCGCTGGCGCGCCTCGCTCAAGAGCCGCTGCCGCTCCTCCTCGGAGTGCCGGCGAACCGAGATGTCCTGCACGGCCCCCGCCATGCGCAGCGCCCGGCCGCTGGAGTCGCGGACGATGTAGCCCCGGTCCGACACGGTGGCGTACGTCCCGTCCTCCCGCCGCAGCCGGTACTCGTCCTGCCAGCGGTCCTGCCGCGAGCCCAGGACGCGCTGGAGCTTGTCCCAGACCCGGCTCCGCTCTTCCGGGTGGACACGCTGCATCCATGCCTGGGCGTCCGCCGGCAGCCCGGAGGGCCCGCAGCCGAGCACCTGCTCGATGGCGTCGCTCCGGTGCACCTGGCCTGTCTCCAGGTCCCAGTCCCAGATCGCGTCACTGGTGGCCCGCATCACCAACTGGTAGCGCTCCTCGGAGCGGCGCAGGGCCTCCTCGGTGCGCTTGCGGCGCAGCTCGCTCTCGGCCTCGCGCAGGGCCCGCTTCAGGCTGGGCACCAGCCGCTCCAGCCGCTCCTTGAGCACGTAGTCCGTGGCGCCGCGCTTGAGCAAGTCAATGGCGCGCTCCTCGCCCAGCGCGCCCGAGACGAAGAGGAAGGGCGTGTCCGGCTGGAACCGCCGCGCGGTGGTCAGCGCGCTCAGGCCATCGAAGCCCGGGATGTTGTAGTCGGAGAGGATCAAGTCATACGAGGTGCGCGCGAGCGCCCACTGGAAGCCCTCGCGGCCGTCCACCCGCTCCAGGTGGAAAACGAGCCCACCCTCCTCGAGCTGCGCATGGATGAGCCGGGCGTCCTGCTCGCTGTCCTCCAGCAACAGGATGGCCAGCGGCCGCTCCCCCGGGACCGGCTCCAGCTCGTGCGCCGCGCTCTGCATGCCACTACCTCCCGGTGGGTTGAGAGAGAGACCCCGGTGGGGGCTGATTGACCACGGCCCAGAAGAGTCCCAGCTCCTTGAGCGCCGCGACGAAGTCGGGGAAAGCCACCGGTTTGACTACGTAGGCATTCACCCCCAGGCCGTAGCTGCGCGCCAAGTCACGCTCCTCGCGCGAGGAGGTGAGCATGACGATGGGGATGGTCTTCAGCTGCGGATCACTCTTCACCCGGGCGAGCACCTCGATGCCGTCCACCTTGGGCAGCTTCAAGTCCAGCAGCACCACGGCGGGGTTGCCGTCATTGCGGTCCGCGAACTCGCCCTTGCGGGTGAGGAAGTCGAGCGCTTGCTGTCCGTCCCGGACCACCACCACTTCGTTGGCCAGGTTGATCTCTTCCAGCGCGGCCATCGAGAGGGCCACGTCGTTGGCGCTGTCTTCCACCAGGAGAATTTTCTTGAGCTCAGTCACGGCGAGGCTCGTCTTTCATGTCAGGTGCTGCGCATGGCAGTGAGAAATAGAAGGTGGCGCCCTGCCCCACGGCCCCCTCCGCCCAGGTGCGGCCTCCGTGGCGGGCGATGATGCGCCGCACATTGGCCAGCCCGATACCGGTGCCCTCGAACTCCTCGACGGTGTGGAGCCGCTGGAAGACGCCGAAGAGCTTATCCACATACTGCATCTGGAAACCTACGCCATTGTCCCGCACCCACACCTCGACCGCTCCCGGGACTTCGCGCGAGCCCACCTCGATGACGGCCTGGGACTTGGGCCGCGTGTACTTCATTGCGTTGCCTATCAGGTTTCGGATCACCTGACGCAGCAGCGCCGCGTCCGCCTGGACGACTGGCAACGAGCCGATGCGCCACTCGATGGAGCGCCCGTGGGTGTCGGCGTCGAGCTCGCGGCGGACCTCGCCCACCAGCTCCTGGAGCGACACCCGGCTCTGGCGCAGCTCCGCGCGCCCCATGCGGGAGAAGGAGAGCAGGTCGTCCACCAGCGTGCCGCCCTGCTGCGCGGCCGTGATGATGGTCTTCAGGTAGGTGCGCGAGGTGTCGTCCAGCATCGGCCCCGACCTGCGCTCCATCAGCTGGGCGAAGCCGGTGATGTGGCGCAGCGGGGCCCGCAAGTCGTGCGAGACCGAGTAGCTGAAGGACTCCAGCTCCTGGAGGGCCTCCTGGAGCTGAGAGGTGCGCTCGCGGACGCGGTGCTCCAGCCCGGCGTTGAGCTGGTTGAGCTCGTGGGCCAGGCCCTCCAGCTTGTGGCGGGCCAGCACCTGCTCCGTCACCTCCACCGCGAAGGTGAGCACGCCCGTGACGCGGCCCTGCTCGTCGCGGACCGGCTGGAAGAAGACGTTGAAGTAGCCCTCCGTCAGCGTGCCCGTGCCATGCCGGTCCCACTTGCTGACGAGCTCGTGGCCCTCGAAGGGCTGACCTGTCGTCAGCACCTGCCGCAGGCGCTCCATCTCCCCGGGCTGGGCGGCGACCTCCGGCAGCACTTCCCGCAGCGGCTTGCCCAGGCGCACGGGGCGGCCGACGATCCGCTCGTAGAGCGGGTTGGCGAAGTCGTAGATGAAGTCGGGCCCGCGAAGGATGGCGATGGACGCGGGCGCCTGCATCAGCAGGTGGTGGAGCCGCTCGCGGTGGGCGCTCTCCAGGGCCTCGCGCTCCCGGGCGCGCAACAGCTCTTCCTGGCGCTTCACGGCCCCGCGGGCGCGGTAGAGGTCCACGAATACCGACACCTTGGCGCGCAGCACCTCGGCCACCAGCGGCTTGCGCAGGTAGTCCACCGCGCCGTGGGCGTAGCCCTCCAGCAGCTCCCGGTCATCGCCGCTGGCCGCCGTCATCAGCAGCACGGGCGTGTGCCGGGTGCGCTCGCGGTCCCGCAGCATCGCCGTCACGTCGATGCCGCTCATGTCCCCCAGCCGCACGTCCATGAGGATGACGGCGAAGTCCTCCAGCAGCGCGCACCGCAGCGCCTCGTGGCCAGACGCCGCCCGCACGAGCCGATGGCCATACCCGGAGAGCAACGCCTCCAGCGCCACGAGGTTCGCGGGCATGTCATCGACGAGGAGAATGCTCGCTGGGGGGGGCGTGTCGAGCACCCCTGTCTCCTAGTCCGTCCGCGTACCGCAAGGGGATGGAGGTATGGAGAGGCCCCCTCGCTTTGGTAGGAAGACAACACTCGCACCGGGTACTCCGTGACCCTTGGTACTCCGGGTGAAAAAAAGCCGAGGCTCGTGGTTCTACCCGTGCAGGTCCATCCGGTAGCCCACCCCGCGCACGGAGCGGATCTCGAAGCGTGACGCGGAGGTCCACTCGAGCTTCTTGCGCAGGTTGGAGACGAAGTTGTCCACGGTGTGCCCGTCCACCACGGTGTCCTCGCCCCAGACGGAGGAGAGGATCTGGTCTCTCGTGAGCGCCTTGCCCGCGTTGCGCAGCAGGTAGACGAGCAGCTCGAACTCGGTGCGCGTCAGCTCCACCGCCTTGCCGCCCGCGTCCAGCAGCTGCCGGGAGGACAGGTCCACACGGAAGCGGTCGAACGCGAGCACCTCCTCGGGCGGCGCGGCCGGAGCGCCCCGGCGGGCCAGCACGCGGATGCGGGCCAGCAGCTCGCGCAGGCGATAGGGCTTGGCTACGTAGTCGTCCGCGCCCACGTCGAAGCCGCGCACCACGTCGTCCTCCAGTGTGCGCGCGGTGAGCATGAGCACCCGGCTGGAAGTGCCCGCCTGGCGCATCTCTCGGCACAGCGCGTACCCGTCCCCATCCGGAAGCATGATGTCGAGCACCACCACGTCGAAGGCCGTGGCCTTCCACTGGGGGCGGGCCTCGGCCAGAGAGCTGGCGGCCTGGACGGCGTAGCCCTCCTCTTCCAGGTTGTCGACGAGCGTGAGGCGGAGGTTCACATCGTCCTCCACCACGAGGACGCGCAGGGGTGGGCTCATGCGGGCGGGAAGCTCAGTTCGAACGTGGTGCCCTCGGGGCTCGAGGCGGCGACGCGCAGGGTGCCGCCGTGCAGCGACATGATTCTTCGACAGATGGCCAGCCCGAGGCCACTGCCGCCGCGCGCCGGGAGCGCCTCGTTGCGCAGGCGGCGGAACTCCTCGAAGACGGCCTCCCAGCTCTCGCGAGGGATGCCCACCCCGTTGTCGCTGAAGCGGACCACGGTGGCGCCTTGCTGACGGGCCTCGACGCGGAGCTCTACGGGGGAGCGCGTGGTGTAGCGGCAGGCGTTGTGGACGAGGTTGGAGAAGAGCATTCGGAGCAGCTCGGGGTCTCCTGGGACGGCGAGCCCGGTGAGGCCCTCGGTCTTGAGCTCCACGCGGGTGGCGTTCTGGGCAGCGGCGTCCTCGACGATGCGCTGGAGAAGCTCGGCCAGGGGCACCGGTTCTCGGCGGGTGTCCCAGCGGCCTTTCTCCAGACGGTTGTAGGTGAGGATGTTCTCCACGAGCCGGCCCAGCGCGTCCGCCTCGGAGATGATGCGGGAGGGGTAGTTGCCCGCGCCTGGCATGCCGCCCACGCGCCGCTCCAGCGTCTCCGCCATGACGCGGATGGCGGAGAGCGGGGTGCGCAGCTCGTGGGAGACGGTGGAGACGAACTCGGAGCGCAACGCGAGGAAGCGCACCTTGCGCTCGTGGGCCAGCACCGCCAGCCCGATGATGACGAGCGCCAGCGCTCCGCTGAACCCGAGCAGCAGCGCCTTGAGCCGGTAGCGGGACTCCAGTTCGGAGACGGCGGCGAGCATGCGCGGGGACTCCAGGGCGATGGCCAGGGTAGAGAGCGGCGCGGGGGTGTCCGTTCGCGAGAGCGCCAGGCGATCCTCGTCATCCAGGAGGCCGCGGTCTCGCATCTGCTCGCGGATAGATTCGATGAGGGCGGTGGCACCAACGTGGATGCCTCGGGCTCCGTCCCGGCCGAGCGGCTCGACGTACCAGCCCTCGGGCCGCAGCTGGGCTTCGGGCAGTGGGAGCGAGAGGGGAATGCTGGTGCCGGGCTCAGCCGTGGCGCGCTGGTTGAAGTCCACGTAGTCCACGTGCGTCAGCTCGGACAGGTGGGCGATGCGCTCGCGGAGGAAGGTGAAGTCAGTGCTCCCGAATGCATCCCGGCGATCGAGGAGTACCCTCTGGAGTCCCTCTACCCGGGTGCCACTGGAGCCCTGCACGCCGTCCCGTAGGAGCGAGCGCATCAGGAGCGAATCCGGCCTTCCACCGGCTTGGAACTGCTCCAGGAGCCAGAGCGCAGCGGCGGTGTCCTTGGCGACGGGCAGGACGAAGCGAGCGCGGTGGGCCAGCCACTCGCGCAGCGTGAGCGTCACGGCCTGGGAGTCGGAGGATTTGAGCGCGGCCAGGAAGCGGTCCATCAGCACGAGCCGCTCCGCCCAGGGCTCTTCGGGATCTTCCTTCGTGGCGAGGGCCCGAGGGCCTTGAGTGCCCAGGGCTTCGTGGATCATCCGGGCCGGGGCGGCGGAGTCACTGCGCGGCGCGGAGGTCCTCGGCAGGAGCTGGCGGCCTGCGCGGAAGAGGAGCAGGTCCGAGTCCGGCACGAGCGGGTCCACCGCGGCCTGCTGGAGCCTGGGAGCGGCCTCCTCCATGGCTCGGCGGAGCGAGTCCATCAGCGCCTGCCGCGCGTAGAGTTCGAGCGCATGGCGCCGGTCCTCCAGGGCGCGCCGGCCATCTTCTCGCTCGCGCACGAAGATGCCGTGCAGCGAGACGAGCCCCGCGGTGAGCACCGCGAGCCCGAGACCGATCCCGGCCAGCATGGGGAGGAGCCGGCGCCACATGGGCTAATGACGCCCCAGCCGTGAGCACCGCGTGGGCCTCTGCATCGTCGTCCTCATGGTATCGGCCGGACGATATCACTGCGTCTGAGGACTTCGCTCTCCGAGAGGCAAGACGAGACTTCGCGATTGCCTCTACGTAGCTGCTGCTCACGCCACGAAGTAGTAGGGTCCAGGCGAAGCCCAAGAGTCCATGATGGCAGCATGGGGGATGACGGCATGGGTCATGAAGATTCGCAGAGCCAGGCGGACAAGGACGAACTCAACCGGCGAGCCGCGAGTTCCGATCCTGAGCTCGTCATTGCCCTCGTGGGCGCCATCGGGACAGACTTGGCTGCCGTCGCCAAGGCGCTCTCTACTGCGCTGATGGCTGAGGCGAACTACGAGGCGCGGACCATCCGCCTCTCGTCGTTGCTGCACGAGATCGAGGGGCTCGATAGCCCGCTGAGCCTGAGTGGAGACAAGCTCCGCTACTACAAAGAACACATGCAGGCTGGGACGGAGCTGCGCCGGAAGATGAAGTGTGCGGATGCCATGGCGTGGCTGGCCCTGAGCGCCATCCGGCAGGAACGAGACAACATGATCAGGGCCGATCGCCGCAACACGCGGCGTGCGTTCATCCTGCACTCGCTCAAGCGACGGGAAGAAGTGGAGTCGCTCAGAAAGATCTACGGCCCCGCCTTCTTCCTCCTGTCCGCCTATGCCCCGCGAGACAAACGTGTCGATAAGCTCTCCAGGAGCATCTCCGAGAGCCGGGGTTTATGGCTTTCGATGGAGTTTCGCAGCGAAGCCGAGGCTCTCGTACGCACCGATGAGCGAGACCTGGACGAGCCTATGGGCCAAGACGTCCAACGGGCTTTTCCCGAGGCAGATGTCTTCATCGACGCGACAAACCCCAAGGAGATGGAGCGCAGTATCAAGCGCTTCGTACGCCTTGTCTTCGGTCACCCCTTCCACACGCCAACACGAAGTGAATGGGGCATCTTCTTCGCGAAGGCCGCCGCCATGCGCTCCGCGGCATTGGGCCGGCAAGTCGGTTCTGCCATCACCTCTCGCTCGGGAGAACTCCTCGCGGTAGGTACCAATGAGGTGCCCAAAGCGGGTGGAGGCTTGTACTGGGAGGACGACGAGCCGGATGGACGTGACTTTGTGGGGGGCGAGGACACCAGCGACCGGCACAAGCATGACCTCATCTCCGAACTCCTCCGGCTCTTGCAGAAAGAGAAGTGGCTGGCAGACACATACCGCGAGCTGGATGTCCAGGAACTGCGAGAGCGGGTTCTCAAGAAGGACGAGGTCGCACCGGGTCCCTGGCGCGACTCCAGGGTGATGAACATCATCGAGTTCATGCGTCCCGTCCACGCAGAGATGGCGGCGCTCATGGAGGCAGCTCGACGCGGCGTATCCGTACAAGGCAGCGTGATGTACGTCACGACGTTCCCATGTCACGAATGTGCGCGGCATATCATCGCGGCGGGCATCTCGCGGGTCGTCTACATCGACCCTTATCCCAAGAGCCTCGCGGCTGACCTCTACTCGGACTCCATCACCTTAGAGGGGTCCGAAGGGAGCTCCACTGGCAAGGTCATCTTTTCGCCATTCGTGGGGATTGCCCCCAGGAAGTACACGGAATTCTTCGAGCTCAAGGGGGACCGGAAGGCCAAAGACGGCAGTGTGCTCCCCTGGGTACCGACCAAGGTGGTCCCGAAACATCCAGGAAACTACACTGTGTACTGGGCTATGGAGGCCGAATATCTCTTTCGATTCGCCTCCATTGTGGAGGCCATTGGCCTTAAATTCAGGGGCGCGGTGCAATCACGTGAGGAGAGCTCCAGTGAGCAAACCGGGCTGGCTCAAAGCGCAGATAGAGGACGTGAAGGCGGAGATTCGTAATTGGCCGCAATGGATGCGGCAGGCCCGCGGCCTTGAGGCGCTGGATACTCACCCACCGAAGCAGGCTGAAACGCCCTCCGAGGAAAAGCTTCCCAGGAACGCTCCACAAGAAGTGGGAGTCTGAGAGTCAGCGGGCGCTTGCTCGCACTGTAGGAAGCTCTAGAGCGCTTGGGTGATGCTCAGACCGCGCAGTTTACCGTGCGGTAAACTGCATGACGGCGCCAGCCAACGCGCGGAGTGAAGAGAATCCTCACCGCTTATCCATGGAGCTGTTGTTGGGGCGGCGCCCGCGAGGCATGAAGGGCACGTAGCAGGTGCCCTTGAACATCTGCCCGTCCAGCTCCTCGCACCCTTCGCGATCCACCGCATTCGCTGCCCAGCACCCCTTGTTGAGGGCAACCTGCCCCTTGCGAGGACAGCGCCCCTTCTCGTCGGGCCGCGTCTGTCCTGGCAACGGCTCGGGCAGGAGATCGTCGGTCACTCCGCCTCGAGTGGAGTCAGGAGGTGCAGGTTCCAGGGACTCAGACACAGCGGCCTCTGCGAGCCTTGCTGGCCCTGTCTCCGATGAGCTCACCTCTGAAGTGATGCCCTGAGCGACGGGGTGCTCCTTCGAGGCTCTCTCCGCAGCCATCCATTGAGCGCCCAGAGCGAGCAGCAAGCCCGCTGCTGCCCCTGGGAGCCAGTGCCGCACGGTTGCTCGGGACAGGACGTGACCCGCGCGCACTTCGACAAAGGCGTCCTGCCGCTCCAGGGCCTCCGCCAACTCCTCGGCGGTGCCACGCTGCTCGGGGTGGACCGAGAGCAGCCGCAGCACCACGGCGCGCAGCCGCGGTTCCACGCGAGGGCCTTTCAAGAGCGCAGGAGGTAGCCGCACGGCCCCCAGATGCCACGTGCCGTGCTCATCCCGGGTGAACTCACCCATCTCCGGGTATTCCCCCGTGAGCAACCGGCAGGCGGTGACCCCCAACGCATAGAGGTCATCCGCTGGACTGGCTTGGTAACGGGCCGTGAAGTCCTCGCTGAACTGCCGCTCGAACAACACGCTCTCTGGAGCTTGGTAAGCCGGAGTGCCCGGGTAGAAGTTCGGGGGAGTCAGGGTGGTGGCACCCGCGTAGATGCCTGTACCGAAGTCGGTGAGCACGGCGCTGCCGTCCGCACGCCGCACCAGCACATTTCCCCCCTTCACGTCGCGATGGAAACCGCCTTGCGCATGGAGAGAAGCAAGGGCCCGCGCGAGCTGGATCAGCCAGTGCCGCACGTGATGACAGGACACAGGGTGCAACCGCGCCCAGTCGTACAGCGGCACTCCCTCTATCCACTCCATCGCGATGAACGGGTAACGGGCGCCATCGGGGGCCTGCCACTCTCCATGCCCTACCAAGCGCGGGACATGCAGGTGGCTCATGCGCGAGAGCAGCTCTACCTCCCGTGCGAAACGCGGGTCTCCCTGCAGAAAAGCCACCTTGAGCGCAACGGGAGCCGCTGGCTCCGCGCCCACGGGCACTGCCTGATAGACCGTGCCGTACATCCCTCGGCCGGCCCAGCGCTCCACGCGCCAAGTCCCCAGCACGGTGCCAGGGGGAAGCAATGCCGGGTGCAGAGAGGGCGCCAAAGTTCGATCCATGGGGGGCTCCGCGGAGCCTACCCTAGACGTAGGCTCATTTCAGCTGGCGAGGAGTGGGCTCGTGCCGACACGACCTGAAGATTTCGACTTTGAGGCGCTGTGCAGAACCCTTGAGAGCGCGGCGGAGCATGTCCCGGCGGAGACTCCGGACGCGGGGACGCCGGAGACGGTCTTTGAGCCTCGGGGACCGGGCCCCTGGAGTCTGGAGCTGGCCCCGGCGAACTCGGCGAGCGCCGCTTCGCGCTGAGGGCTAGAAGCTCTCCATCCACCACTTCGGACGCGTCTCGTCGATCACCCGGCAGGTGGCGCTCGCTTGGCGCTGCACCGCCACGCCCAGGGCATTCGTCCGGTGCTGCCACTCCTTCTGGTAATAGATGCGCGCGGTCGGGCCGCAGATGCCTTGGATGCCAGCGTGCGCCGATTCGAAATCCTTGCTGGGCGGAGGCGGGGACGCCTCCTCCATCTTGTCGCACGGCTTCGGAATGTAGTCGTCATCCTGCGCCTGGAGAATCGGACGCGTCCAGGCACCCGTCCCATCCACATTGCTCGTCAGGTAGATGCGCCTCTCGCCACAGCCGCGATAGCGCTGGGCGCGAATCTTCTTCTCCATCTCTGCACACTCATCGGCCATCTGTCTGATGGTCTTGGTGCCGCGGGAGGTCTGCACCTCGACCTCCGGATAGTCCCGGACCTCGCTCGGGTGGTCCTCCCGGCAGTGGCGGACTTGCTGGTAGGGCACTCGGATGTTTGCGGCTGCGTCGGGCGAGTCGGGCGAGACTCTCTCGGCGGCGGACATGCCCTCGTCGTACTCGCTCACCATGCGGGCAATTCGCTCGTTTGTCCCCTGGTCGCGCATGGCGGCGCATCCACCCATCACGGTACAGCTCACCACCGCAATGACTCCGACCAGTGCTCCCTGAATCCAGCGAACCATGTGTGTCTCCAAGGCCGTGGCTAATGGGCGGCCCGGGCGCGCATCCTCTTGCGAGAAGTTCCGGGCGTGCAACCCGTTTCGAGCCGCTGCCGACGCGCCGGCGCATCAGAAGGGTAAGGGCATGGAACGGGGGGAGTGATGCCGAGTGTCCCAACGCTGATAAGGCCGACGGCCGCTGGGATCGCGCCTCCAAGAGCGGCAAGGACATGAGGATCCCCGACGAGCTTCAGGCCGCGATCGCTGCCGAGCCCAAGGCGAGGGCGATGTTCGAGAAGCTCAGCGCGCAGAACCGTTTCGCCCCCGCCTTCCGGACCCACACGATGAAGACCGAAGCCGGGCGGAAGAAGAAGATCGAGACCCTGGTCGCCATGCTCAAGCGCGGCGAGACGATCTACCCGCAGCGCAAAAAATAGGTGCTCGCGCCGCCTGAGACTCCAGTCACCACTGGTGACTCGCGTCAGTGCTCCGGCTTGGTGGCTGCACTCACCAGCCCGCTCCCCATCGCCAGAGCCCCCGTGTCCCAAGTCCCTGAAACCACAGGGACTCCCATGTCGGCAGCTCTCCTCCATTTCATGGCATGCGGGGTGCAATAGGGGTCCTGCACACGGACTGGCCAACCCCGGCCGCCCTTCACAAGGACTCCCCCATGCGCCTCGCTCCTGTCGCCCCCCAGAACACCTCCCGGATCTCTGACCTCCAGAACTTCACCAAGCCGCTTGCCCCGCAGAGCCCCTCGACCTTGCCCCCCGACATCAGCAAGAAGCTGGGGCCTGGGCCCCTCATGGACACCTTCTCTCCGCGCCCGCTGCTGCAGTCCCAGGGCGCCCAGCAGCGCACCACCCAGGGCAGCCAGCTCAATGACATCGCCAGCGGCGTGCGCAGCGGCTCCATCACCGGGAAGGAGGCCCAGGGCTTGCTGGCCGAGCAGCAGAAGCTCGCCAACAGCCAGAAGACGGCCCTCGCGGACGGCCAGCTGTCGCTCGGAGAGAAGCTCAAGCTGGGCCTGGAGCAGGCCCGCGCCGGCCAGAACATCGACAGCGCCAAGGGCAACTCCAGCCGCGACGTCTTCGCCGCCTTCGACAAGACCGCGCAGCGCCAGGCCGGCCAGATCGACCAGATCGCCAACGGCCGCGCCCGCGGCACCATCACCCACTCCGAGGCCGGGAACCTGCTCGGCGATCAGGCGCGCATCGCGGGCCGGCGCGACCTCCCCGGCGCCCTGAACGACAAGGTGACGGACCTCAGCCAGAACCGCGCCCAGCAGGACATCACCCGCCACAGCAAGCCGGGCACGCAGTTCGACCTCAAGTCCTTCCAGATGCGCCCCGTCATGGCGGGCGTCGCCAAGTAGGCCACCGTCCGTGAGCGCATGGGAGATGCTCCTCGGCCTGGAACCTCGCGCCGAGGAGCCACCCACTGCTCACCTGTGGAGAGAAAGCGTGTGACCCCTGGGGCCCCCTCTGCTTTGAAGAGCCCCCATGCGAGTCCTCCTCTCCGCGCTCCTCCTCCTCTTCACCCTCCTCCCTCCCCTCGCGGAAGCAGCGGAGACCCCCGCCGTGCCTGCCCCCTCCTGGGCAGAAGTCCGCAAGCACCGGGTCCGCCAGCTGCTGCCCTCCGCCATGACGCGCGCCAACGTGGACGCGTGGGTGGTGGTGTGCCGCGAGAACGCCAATGACCCGCTGGCCGTCCACGTGGGCGGCGAGAACGCGAGCGCCCCGGCCGCCTTCCTCTTCCTGCGCCAGGGCGAGCAGCTTCGCTCCGTGGCCCTCTCTCCCGAAGGCGAGGCCAAGGCCCTGCGCGATGTGGGCCTCCATGATGAGGTGGTCTCCCTGCCTCGCGGCACGGACCTCTTCGCCCAGATGGCCGAGCACCTCGGCCGCGCGAAGCCGCGCCGCATCGCACTCAACTTCTCCGAGAACATGTCCGTGGCGGATGGGCTGTCCTCCTCGCAGCTCAAGCGTCTCACCGCCGCGCTGCCCGCCGCGCTGCGCCAGCGGCTCGTCTCCTCCGAAGAGCTCGTCACCGAGTGGCTCAGCATCAAGCTCCCCGAAGAGGTGGAGGTGATGCGCCGCGCCGCCGTCCTCACCGCTCAGCTGGAAGAGGAGGCCTACCGGCAGGTGGTCCCCGGCAAGACGCGGGACTCGGACGTGGCGCGCTTCCTCAAGCGGCGCATGGCCGAGCTCAGTGTCACCGATGGCTGGGCCCCGGATCAGAACCCCAACGTCAACTCGGGCCCGGACCGCGGGCACTCGCACGCCACGGACCGTGTCATCCAGCCCGGTGACTTCATCCAGACGGACTTCGGCATCGCCGTGCAGGGGCGCTGGGTCACGGACATCCAGCGCTTCGCCTACGTGCTCGCCCCCGGTGAGACGAAGCCTTCGCCCGAGGCGCTCGCGAAGTGGGAGAAGGCGAAGAAGGGCAGCCGCGTGGCGCTGGCGGCCATCAAGCCCGGCGCTCGCGGCTGGGACGTGGACAAGGCCCAGCGCGACTGGATGCGCGAGGCCGGCAGCGAGTTCGTCATGTGGGGCACCGGCCACCCCGTGGGCTACTGGGCGCATGACGTGGGCCCCGCGCTCTCCGGCGCGCAGAAGGGCCTGCCCGCCAAGGGCACCTCGGCGCGCATCATCCGCCCCGGACAGGTGTTCGCCTTCGATGGCTTCTTCGCCTGGAAGTTGCCCACCGAGGGCGAGACCAAGACGATCTCCGTGGAGGAGATGGCCGTCGTCACCGAGTCCGGCGCCGAGTACCTCATCCCTCCTCAGGAGGAGCTCATCCTCATCCCCTCCAAGGGCTGATCACCGCCGCCCCAGAGGGCGTGTGCTATACCGCCGGCCATGAAACGAACCCTCGTCGTGTGTGGTCATGGCCCTGGCATCTCTGACGCAGTGGCACGCCGGTTCGGCAAGGAAGGATTCGCGGTCGCGCTCGTCGCCCGCAGCGCGGACCGGCTCAAGGCCGCCGCCGAGGCGCTCTCCAGCGCGGGCATCACCGCGAAGGCCTTTCCCTGTGATCTCGCGAACCCGCAGGCCGTGCGCGCGATGCTCCGCGATGTGCGCTCCTCGCTGGGGCCCATCGCAGTGCTCCACTGGAACGCCTATGCCGGTGGAGCGGGGGACCTGACGAGCTCACCCGTCGAGGAGCTGAACGGCCCGCTCGGCGTGTCGGTGCTCGGGCTGGTGGCCGGTGTCCAGGAGGCACTGTCCGACTTGAAGAAGGAGAAGGGCGCGGTGCTCGTCACCGGCGGTGGCCTCTCGTTCTACGACCCCCAGGTCGACGCGATGGCCGTCTCCTGGAATGCGATGGGACTCGCGGTCGCCAAGGCCGCGCAGCACAAGACCGTGGGCCTGCTCCACCAGAAGCTCGCCGGTGAGGGCGTCTACGTGGGTGAGGTGGTGGTGCTCGCGTCCGTGAAGGGCACCCCGTTCGACTCCGGCAACGCGACGCTCGAGGCCTCCACCATCGCCGAGAAGTTCTGGGAGCTGCACCAGGACCGCAAGCTCGCCACAGTCAACATCCAGTAATTCGACCTTACCCATTTTGGGGGCCCGTCCTGGGCAGGTTGTAGAGCTGCCACTCCCACTGGGCGGCTTCCTTCCATTCGGCAGGAGTGACGTGGCCGTACATGAGGTAGGCCTCGAAATTGGCGTACCAGTCACGAGCGGGCCTGCTGCGGCGCAGTCCCGCCCTCGCGAAGGCGTAGTGGGCTTGGGTGCGCACTCCAACGCGGCGACCATGGCTGCCGTCCGGGCGCGCCGCGAAGACAGTCCTCCGTCTGGGGTGCGTCACAACACGTGGGCGGCGCGGGCCTCCTCCAGCGTGTACTCCCGCATGACGGTGCCGAAGGGGCCTGTTTTTTGGAGGAGCCACGCGCAGGAGCCGGGAGGCATGTAGAAGTCCTCGTCGAAGGGAGCCAGCCCCAGGTGGCGCAGATAGTCCTTGAGCATCTCGAAGGTGAAGCGGTCCGTCACCCGGCGCGCCTGATACCTCTCCACCTGCTCGAAGGGAAAGGGCTCACCCACATTGCTGAAGACCCAGCGGCCTCCATCATTGGAAGCGCCCAGGGCGCGCACATAGTTGTGGAGTTTCCCCGGCTGCTTCGGGCCGTACACATCCAGCATGACGGCACCATAGCGGCCTTGGTTCCCGCGCAGCGTGTGGGGCACGGCGACCACCCGCAGACACCGGATGCCTAGCCTCTGGGCCATGGCGCTCATGGGGCTGGCGGCATCCGTCCCAGTCCACTGGTCGGCGACGTAGGCTGTCCAGGCGCTGCGCGTCGGGATGAACAGGCGCCGCCGCCTCTCCCCACTGATCAGAGGCAGCAGGCTGGAGAGGGCTTGCTCCAAGGTGCCCGAGACGGGGAGCACCTCCACGGTGATGCCACGGGGCGTCATCACCTCTCTCTCCCACGTGGCGAAGGCTTGCGCCGCCTGCTCCGCCCCCAGCTCCAGAAAGCCCATCGTCGAGGTGACAGGCGCCCAGCGGTCCTCCAGCAGCAGTCCCTTCATCTCTTGCGTCATTCAGGCCCCCTCATTCCTCAGGCATGATGATCCGGATGATGATGGCTTCCGGGTCGTTGGCGGTGAGGCGCGACTGGTGGCGAGGACCACGGCCCGAGGTGGGTGAGTCGTACTCCACATGATAGCGCTGGCCCTTGTAATCGAATTGCAGGTCCGGCCTGTTGATTCCCACGCGCTGGCCGTTCTCCAGCGTGAGTTGCTGCTGGTTCACCCGAATGTTCTCGGCGAGTAGCTCATTCTTCACATACTCGATATCCCTCTGGAGTTGAGCATTCTGCCTGGGGCTGGGGCTAATGGGACGGGTTGTCTCGAGTAGGGCTGGCACCTTCGGCTTGACGGTGACGTCCTGACGCAAGCGTGGGCCGGCGGGCACCTGCGGCGTTGGGTTCTTGCCCGTGAGCGCTTGAACCAGTTCGGGTGAGGGCGCGAGGGTGCCCGGCGCCGGAGGGAGCGGTGCTGGCACCGGAGCGGGTTCTGGAGCAGGCGCCACAGCTCTCGCCGGAGCGGGCGGAGCCTCCACCTTGCCAGGGCCCACCGGCTCTGGGACACCCCACCCGGGCACCGGCCGCGTGGCGGTCATCAACTTCCCAGCGGCCACTCCCACCGCCAGCGCCGTGAAGAACTCCTGGGCCGCGCCGAGCCGGGACACCTCTTGCTCGGTGAACATCTCCTGGCCACTGCCCATCTGCCACCCGCGCTCCAGCGCGAAGTGCAGCGGGTTGACATCCCTCGCCAGCCCATACCCCCCCAGCAAGGCTTGAAGGGTTGCTGGGTGCGTCATGAAGTAGTGCTTGACGATTCTCCGCCGGTTCTCCCAGTGGGCATACCCCTCGGCGGCGGCGGCTCCTGTGCCCAGGCGCCGCTCCATGTCCTCGCGCTGCGCGGGGGTGAAGCGCTCGGGCGTCACCAGCGGCCACATGCGGAGGGCCTCGGGCACCGTCTCCGCGCTCATGGCCTCGGCGTACTTGCGCTCCCACTCCGACAGCGGGTGGCTCCAGTGAGCCATGTCCTCCCAGGGGCCCGAGGCCCACCAGGACTGGACGGCCCCGGGTTTCTGGAGCAGCAGAATCTGCTGAATCACGTCCCGCTCTCCGAAGGGGGTGAGCGCCACCTCCGAAGCAGCGGGCGCAAGCCCCTCCGTCCTCGCCTCCGCTGCGGATGAGGAGCCTGGGCCACGTGGTGGCAAGGCGCCTTGTGGACTGTGAGCGGACTGCTGCGCCCACGGGCGCTGAGGCGGGACGAGAGCAGGCGTGCGGGACGGTGTGCCGAAGCCGAAGAGGATTCCCACCCCGAGGGAGAGCACCCCTTCGCCTTGCGAGAGCCGCGAGGGCGGGAACGAGTACACGCCACCAACGCCCACCTCCAGGCCAATGCTTCCACGGATGGCGTGCACCCCGACTTCGCCCCCGGCGCGCAGCCGCGGAGGCCACCAGGGGCGGGGGGTGACGGCCACTCCACCGAGGGCCTTGAAGTACAGCGGCCCCTCACCCGTGAAGCGCGCGACCGCGTCCGTGGACAGCTCCCACGCTCCGGCGGAGGTGGCCGGGGGCAGCAACGTCAAGCGCGCCCCCACCCCCTGGCCTGCTTCCCACAGGCCCCACAGGCTCACGCTGTACGAGGTGCGCGGCGCCCAGGGGCTGCCCAGCGCGGTGCCCTGAGAGATACCCGCCCCCACAACGGCCCGCATCTGGCTTGTCTCTCCGGAGGCGTGCGCCCCGGGCGCGGCGAAGACTGCCATGAGCAAGAGGCTGACAGCCGCATGGAGCCGCGAGGGCTGACTCGCTCCCGGGCCCCTCATTCGGCAAGCCCTTCGAGGGCGGCGCCTCCGGCGCTGGCGCCGAGCAACACAAGGGACAGCGCTCTGGCCTTCCAGAGAATCCTCTGCCACGGCCAGCATGTGTCACCCCCTTCATGCGAGGAGGTGATCAGGCTAGAGGGCCGCCACGGAGAAGAGGAGGATCCGCCGGGCGGCGCCCGTGCTTCACCTCCAGCCCCCCTGCGGGGGCAGCCTCGCGCCCGACGCTGACGCCTGGGCGCTCGCCACGTCCCTGCTCCCTCCCCACGTAACGCCGCGCCGCTGCCACTGTCCTGCCTGCTGGGTTGCATCTAGCGCGCTGCTCCACCTTCCCGCGTGAGGAAGCAGGTGAGGCAACGAGCCGCAGCCTCGTGGATGAGCTTCAGCAGCGGCGCCGCTGGCCCCCTCTCAAACTCTCCTCCCCGGCTTCCTCCACCGAGTTCAAGCCAGCGAAGCAATGGGTAAGGTCGATCCAGTAGCTCCTGGGCCCCAAGCCTGAGCGCGCGGCACCTCACGCCGAGCGCATGCGCGTGCTCAGGTCCATCCAGCCCTTCAGTGTGCCCCCCTGCCCGAGGCTCTGGTTGAAGCCCCGGCAGAGCGTCCAGCAGTCCTGGCAGCCCCGCGCCGTCCCGCCCTCGCGCATACGCTGGAGGATGGCCGCCAGCGGCTCGTCCCGCACGTTCCCGAACCGGCGATCGATCTTCTCGATGCACGGGGACACGTTCCCCAGGTGATCGATGTTGAAGCTCTGCGTCCCCGCTTGGCACGCCGGGAGCTGGCTTCGGTCCGCGAGGAACGTGTCCACGCTCCCCAGGTAGTCGCGGAACATGCGGAAGTGCGGGTACTGCTTCCACAGCGACAGCAGTTGCGGTGACAGCGACACGTCCGGCACACCGTCCGGCGAGTCCTTCCCGCGCCGGTACCCCTGCGTGGAGATCAGCGTCAGGCAGTGGCCCACGTCATGCGCGGCGCTCTGCTTTAGCAGCGCCTCCAAGTCGTTCTGGTTGTCGCGCATCAGCACCGTCATCACGTGCACTTGACGGTTCCCGTGCGGCGCGTGCTTCCGGAACAGGTCCACCGCCTGCCACGCCCGCTCCGTGCCGCCCTTCAGTCCGCGCTTGGCGTCGTGCCGCGCCGCCTCCGAGTAGTCGATGGACACGCCCACCTGCGCCAGTCCCGCCGCAAACAGCGCCTTCACCTTCTCCTCGGTCACGAACCAACCGTTCGTGTACAGCAGCGGCACGTGGTGCTCTCCAAACGCCCGGACGATCTCCACCAGGTCCTGCCGGACGAACGGCTCCCCGCCTTCGATGGAGATGAGGAATGTGCCGATCTTCGCCAGCTCGGCCGACAGCTTGCGGAAGTCGTCCGCCGTCAGCTCCTCGCGAGGGTGCGCGCCGTTGGGCCAGAAGTCGCAGAAGGAGCACGTGGCGTTGCAGCGGTTCGTCACCTGCACCAGCACCTGGAAGGGCCGCCGCGCCACCAACCCCGCCGCGAAGCGCGCGTCCCGCCGAAGCTCGGCCAGGCTCATCGGAACGCTCCTTCCCGCTTGCGCTGCTCGCCCACCCTCGCCACCACATCGCGCAGCAGCGGCACCAGCCCCGTGTAGTCCCCCAGGATGCGCGCCACCGCATCCACCACCCGCTGAATCTCCTCGGACTTCACCGTCAGCGGCGGCTCCAGCCGCAGCACGTCCCACCGGTGCGAGGCTGGCTGGCACACGATGCCCTCCTCCAACAGCCGCAGCGCCGCCCACTGTCCGAAGACCTTCTCCGACACCTGTCCCACCAGGCTCGGAACCAGGCGGTTGAGCAGCCCGCTCTCGGTGGGCCCCAGCTCCACGCCCACCAGCAATCCCTCGCCGCGGATCTCCCGCACCAGCGGATGCCCCGCGAGCCGCTTCCGCAGGCCCTCCAGCAGCTCGGTCCCTCTCGCGGCGGCGTTCGCCACGAGCCCCTCGTCATCCACGATGGCCAGCGTCTCCATGGCCGCCGTGCACGCCAGCGCGTTGCCACCGAACGTGGTGCTGTGCAGATCGAACCGCTCCGTCCCTCCGTAGGCGCGCCCGTGAATCTCCGTGGAGGTGATGGCCGCGGACACCGGCACCGCTCCGCCGCTCAGCGCCTTGGCCAGCACCAGCACATCCGGCACGAAGCCCTGGCCCTGGTACGCGAAGCGCCGGCCCAGGCGGCCCAGCCCCGTCTGCACCTCGTCCAGCACCAGCAGGGCCCCGTGCTTGCGGCACAGCGCCTGTGCCTCCTTTAAATACCCCGGAGGCGGAGAGACGACGCCGCCCTCGGCCAGCAGCGGCTCCACCACGAACGCCGCGACCTTCTCGCGCCGGAGCACCCGCTCCAGTGCCTCCAGGTCCCCGAAGGGCACGCGGTGGCAACCCGCGAGCAGCGGCTCGAAGGGCTTGCGCATGCGCTCGGAGCCCATCATCGAGAGCGTGCCGAAGCTCGTCCCGTGAAAGCCTCCCTCGCAGAACACGAAGGCCGAGCGCCGCGTGGCCGCGCGGGCCAGCTTCATGCCGGCCTCCACCGCCTCGCCGCCGCTGGACGCCAGCAGCACCACCTCCAGCGGAGCATCGAGCCGTTGGCAGAGTGCCTCGCCCAGCAGCGCCGAGTGCTCCGTCAGGCCCACGTGGC
Organism: Hyalangium minutum; assembly: GCF_000737315.1. GTDB lineage: Bacteria > Myxococcota > Myxococcia > Myxococcales > Myxococcaceae > Hyalangium > Hyalangium minutum. The sequence goes on along the minus strand of NZ_JMCB01000006.1, from coordinate 1,009,540 downwards.
AGAAGTGGAGCGCGTCCTCGGCCAGGAAGCGCTGCAGCCGCGCCATGAGCCTCGGGTGGTTGTGGCCCAGGTTCACCGAGCCGAACCCCGCCAGGAAGTCGAGGTACTGCCGCTCCTGATCATCCCAGAGCCACACATCCCGCGCCCGCGTAAACACCCGGCCATAGCCGAGCACTCCCAGCAGCTTCACGAAGGCGGGGTTCACATGGCGCGCGTGGCGCTCGATGGTGGGGTGGGTCACGGCGCTATCGCTCTATGAGACGAACAGCACGAGGCCCGCGAGGAGGGCCGGCGCTGCCTGGACGAAGAAGATGCCGCGGCTCACCGTGATGCCCGCGAAGGTTCCCGCCACCACGACGCAGGCCAGGAAGAACGCCGTGAAGCGGCCCTCGCCCAGAAAGACCGCCATCGCCAGCCCAGCGGCGAGGAAGCCATTGTAGAGCCCCTGGTTCGCGGCCAGGCTCGCGGAGGTCCGCGCTTCCTCGACCGACCTTTTGAAGAGGGCCCGGCCCAGCGGCTTCTGCCAGAAGACCATCTCCAGGACCATGAAGGCCACGTGTTCGGCGACAATGAAGAGGCAGAGCGCTGTCCCGATACCGTGCATCGTGCGGCACCTCCCACGCCGGCTCATGCCGAGCGGGCGGTGACTCTACAGGGAATCGAAGGAACCTTCTCAGATCCACCCACTCCCGGGCTCAGCTCCGCGCGGGACAGGCCTCGGGCACGGCCTCCTCGAGCGCCGCCCGCGCCTGCTCGAAAGCTTGCGCCGTAGACTTGGCCAGCGCCTTCAGCTGATCCGAGAAGCCCGCCTCCGCGCACTGTTCGAGTTCCTCGCAGAAGCGCGACAGCTGGGAGGCCCCAAAGAGCGCCGCGCTCGACCGGAGGCTGTGGGCATGCTCCCCCAACGCCCGCGCGTCCCTGTCCAGGACGCCTTGGAGCAGGGCCTCCTGGTGCTTACGGGCGTTCTTCAGGAAGTCCCGCGTCAATGTACCGAGCTCCTCCCGGTTGTTGCCGACGAGCAGCTCCAGCCGCTGGAGGATCTCCCTCTGGAGCACCGGCGCCTCGTTGGCGGAGGATGGCTCCGGGGAGGCGAGTTCCTGCAGCGGAGCAGGAGAGAGAGAGAGAGAGAGCCCCTGGGCCCTGGCGAAGGCGGCCCGCTCCAAGGCCGCGGCGAGCATCGGGAACTCCACGGGCTTGGCCACGTAGTCGTTCATCCCCGCCTGGAGGCAGCGCTCGCGATCTCCCTTCACCGCGCTCGCCGTCATGGCGACGATGTACGGCGACCCGTACTCCGCCGCATCGGCGCGCACCCGCCGGGCCGCCTCCAGGCCGTCCAGGCGCGGCATGTGGACGTCCATGAAGACCACGTCATAGGCCGCCTCCCGCATGGCCGCGAGCGCCTCCAGCCCGTTGCCCACCACGTGCGCCTCGTAGCCCAGGCGCTGGAAGACGCGCAGGTTCACCTTCTGGTTGATGGGGTTGTCCTCCACCAGGAGGACGCGCAGCGGGTGGCGGGCACCCAGGCTCTCGTCCACCTCGGTGCGGGGCGGGAGCGAGGCCTCCGAGCCCTCTTGCAGCACCACCTCGAGCGTGAACGTGGAGCCCACGCCCTCGGTGCTCCGCACGTGGATGTGGCCCTCCATCATCTGCGCGAGGCGCTGGCTGATGACGAGCCCCAGGCCCGTTCCCCCATAGTGGCGGCTGGTGGAGGAGTCCACCTGGCTGAAGGTGCGGAAGAGCCGATCCATGCGCTCGGCGGGAATGCCGATGCCCGTGTCGCTCACGGCGAAGCACACCCGCACCTCGGAGGGCAGGCCCGAGGCTGGCGCCTCGCCTCGCGACACGTGGACAGTCACTCCGCCCTGGTGCGTGAACTTCAGCGCATTGCCCACGAGGTTGAGGAGGATCTGCCGCAGCCGCATCCGATCGCCCACCAGCGTGTCCGGCACGGTGGGCTCGACTTCCTGGCGGCAGTACAGCCCCCGCGCCTCGGCCGAGGGGCTCAGCAGACGCACACACTCGTCCAGGGTCTGCCGCAGCGAGAACGCCGCGCTGTCGAGCTCCAGGGCACCCGCTTCGATCTTCGAGAAGTCGAGGATGTCGTTGATGATCGTCAGCAGCGCCTCGCCGCTGGTGTGGATGACGTCCACGTACTCCTGCTGCTCCTGGGACAGGGGCGTGCGCCGCAGGAGGTGAGTCATGCCGAGCACCCCGTTCATGGGCGTGCGAATCTCGTGGCTCATGGTGGCCAGGAACTGGGACTTGGCGGCGTTGGCAGCGTCCGCCTCGCGCCGGGCGGCCTCCAGCGCGAGGTTCTGCTGCTCCAGCAGCGCGAGCGTGTCCTGGGCTTGGGTGACGTCGAGGAAGGCCCAGAGCCGGCCGCGCGTGGGCCCTCGGCTGGCCAGCACGCAGGACACGGAGAAGATGCGGTGAGGGTTCTCGAAGCGCCACAGCACGTCCCGAAGCTCCGAGGCACCTCCCCGGAACAGGTGCTCCAGCTTCACCTCCAGCTCCTGGCGGTTCACGGCGCGCTCGCGCAGCGCGGCCATGGCCTGGGCAACGAGGTGCGCGGGCGCCTTGCCCGCCGGGAGCCCGAGCAGCTCGGCCGCGGGCTCGTTCAGCCATGCCTCGGCCTCCTGCGGGTTCAGGAAGATGAGCCCGCAGGGGAGCGCGTGAGAGATGGCCTCCACCCGCTCGCGCAGCCCGGCCGTCAGGCGCTCCAAGTCACTCTCGCGGGCGACGGTGACCAGCAGCCCACACAGGGCCTCGAGCCGGCCGCGCTCGTCCGGAGAGAAGGACTGGGTGCCCCGGCGCACGAGCAGCACGGCGCCGCGCCGCTCCTCCACGGACTCCCAGGGCACGAGCGCCACCGCCCCGCGAAGGGAGTAAGGCCACCCTGGCTCAGCCTGCTCGGGCTCGAAGAAGGAGCAGCCCTGCCCGCCCAGCACGCCCCGGAAGAGGGACTCTCCCACCGGAGGCAGGCTCGGATGTTGAGCGGGCGCGCCTCCCAGCTCGAAGAGCGTGACGGCATCCACCCGGCGAAGCGCCAGCGCCAGGTCCGCCCCACAGGCGCTCCGGGCGACCTCCAGCACGCGCTCCAGCTGCTTCCCATCCCTGGGGGAGAGCGCCGCCACGGCGGCAGCCACCCACTCTGGCAGTGAGCGCTCGCCGGGCGATGGAGACGCTTCCGCCATGGCGCTCAGAGTTCCGAGAGGATCTCCGCCAGGATGGCATTGACCTGGCCAGGAGAGGTGAGGTGGGGCAGGTGCCCCTCGCTGTCCACGACGACGAGTTGGCCCTGAGGGAGGTGGTGCGCCAGATAGCTCCCCACCTCGCGAGGCACGGCCAGGTCGCTGCGCGGCTGGAGGATCCAGGTGGGCAGCGAGAGCTTGGGCACCTTCTCTCGCAGATCCGCCTCGAAGATGACGCGCGCCACGCCGAGCGCCACATCGGGGCGGAGCGAGCCGAGCGACCGTGCGAAGGACTCCGCCAGCTCGGGCGTGGCGGACGAGCCCACCACGGCCCGGGCAAAGCCACTGGCCCAGGCGCCAAAGTCCGCCTCCATGGAGGCATAGAGCGCATCCAGGTCCGCCCGCTCGAAGCCTCCCACATAGCCTGGAGCGTTGAGGTAGCGAGGCGAGGAGCTGATGAAGACCATGCCCCGGAAGAGCTCGGGCCGGGCCAGTCCCGCCAGCAACCCCACCATGCCGCTCATGGAGTGCCCGACATAGATGACGTCTCGGGCGTCCACCGCCTCCAGAACCTCGAGCATGTCCGCGGCGTAGCCCTCCACGCTCGCATAGCGGTAGGGGCTGTAGGCCGCCAGGTTGCCGCCTGCGGCGCCCACGTGATCAAACAGGAGGATGCGGTGCGTCTCCGCGAAGGCTTGCACCTGCGCCTGCCAGACGGCCTGCGTGCTCCCAAAACCGTGGGCAAACATGATCAGGCTCTGGCCCTTGCCCAGAACCTGCACATTGTTCCTCACCAAGGCCGTCCGAGGCACCATCTCGCGTCAAGCCCCCCTCTTGGGTCGAGGCTCCATCATACCCAGAGGCTCCCGGAAGATGCCCAGCCTTTAGGGGGTGGCCGGCCGTCACGACAACGCGAGGCGCAACCAGCACCCCTGTGCAGTCAGGCAGCGTCAGATGACTGCCACCTGCCATCGAGTCATCGTTCGACCGTCCTTCCTCAATCAGGTGTTTCCGCACGACGGACTTCCTCGCGCAGCCAATCAAGGTGGCCATGAATGCTCGTGCAGGCGGCTCCTTCTCCAAGCCAGCGGCTGGAGATCCCCACAATCTCGGGCCCCTTCTCTCCCTGGCGAAGACAGGGTCCGCCACTGTCCTGCCTGTACTGATGCCCTCCCGGCTGCTCAATCAGGATCCGCTCATCCTCCGTCAGCGAGAGCCGGGTGATCTTGTTGGTGCAGAAGCGGCGCTCCCAGCCGAACACGTCAGCGACTTCGTCGTAGCCATATCCCGCGATGATGACGGAGTCACCCACCCGGGTGTCCTCATCAGCCAGAGGAATGCCCGGAGACTCCAGGGGCTTCTCCAGAAAGATGAGGGCGAGATCCGCACGGCTCGACATGACGCGACCCTGTTCATCGAGCATGACCTTCAACGCGGGGTGCGGTCGGGCCCTGCCCTTGTAGATCTTCCCCCGCGACCCCATCGTTCGGACCAAATTCCGGGCCCCTTCCTCGACCGGGGGTTTATAGAAGACCGTCTCCACCTTCGCGCCCTCGAAACAGGCTGACGCGTCAATGATGGCTTGACTCCCTTGACCAGGCGACGCTCCCTGCCTGCGCTTGCAGATGCAGTGGCCCGCCGTCGCCACGACATGGCGGCTGATAGCTGAGGTGGACCCCATCGTTCGGACCAAATTCCGGGCCCCGCTATCCGGACAGCGGCCCCGGGATCCTCCGGCGACAAGAAATCCCGCCGATGGGGCAGCACCTGCAGGCGAAGTTCTTTGAAGGACTCGTAGGAGAGGAATTCCTCCAGGGCGGCAAGCTTCTCCCAACGAGGCACCGAGGTGGCCGCGCTCTTCTACTCCCTGTTACGCGCAGCCCTCGCCGCCATCGAGAATCCCGGCCCCGTCACCCTCCCCAACAGCTTCGACAAGGGAGCTGGAGCCGAAGCACGGGTGCCACCCGGCGGATCCTCCTCTTCTCCGTGGCGGCCCTCTAACCTGATCACCTCCTCGCATGAAGGGGTGACACATGCTGGCCGTGGCAGAGGCTTCTCTGGAAGGCCGGAGCGCTGTCCCTTGTGTTGCTCGGCGCCAGCGCCGGAGGCACCGCCCTCGAAGGGTTTGCCGAATGAGGGGCCCGGGAGCGCGCCAACCCTCGCGGTGGCATGCGGCTGTCAGCCTCTTGTTGCTGGCCGTCTTGGCCTCGCCCGGGGCACAGGCCTCTGACGAGACGAGCCAGATGCGGGCCGTGGTGGGGGCAGAGGTTTCCCGGGGCGCTGCACTGGGTAGCGCGTGGGCACCGCGCACCTCGTACAGCGTGAGCCTGTGGGGCTTGTCGGAAGCAGGCCAGGGGCTCGGGGCGCGCTGGAGCTTGCTGCCCCCAGCCACCTCCGCCGGAGCGTGGGAGCTGTCCACCGACGCGGTGGCGCGCTTCACGGGGGAGGGGCCGCTGTACTTCAAGGCCCTCGGTGGAGCGGCAGTTACCCCCCGCTCCTGGTGGCCTCCCCGGCTGCGCGCTGGCGGCGAAGCCGGAGTGCACGCCATCCGTGGCGGCATCGGGCTGGAGGTGGGCCTTTCGGGCGTGTACGCGTTCCCGCCCTCCCGCTTCGCGCAAGGCGAAGGAGTGTTCTCCCTCGGGGTGGGTCTTCTCTTCGGCTTCGGCGCACCGTCCCGCACGCCTGCCCTCGCCCCGCCTCAGCGCCCGTGGGCGCAGCAATCCGCCCAGAGTCCACAAGGCGCCTTGCCGCCACGTGAGCCAGGCCCCTCCTCCGCGGCGGAGGCGAGGACGGCGGGGCTTGAGCCCGCTGCTTCGCAGGTGGCGCTCACCGCCTTCGCAGAGCGGGACGTGATTCAGCAGATTCTCCTGCTCCAGAAGCCCGGGGCCGTCCAGGCCTGGTGGAACTCGGGCCCCTGGGAGGACATGGCTCACTGGAGCCACCCGCTGTCGCAGTGGGAGCGCAAGTACGCCGAGGCCATGAGCGCGGAGACGGTGCCCGAGGCTCTCCGCATGTGGCCGTTGGTGACGCCACAGCGCCTCACCCCCGAGCAGCGCGAGGACATGGAGCGGCGCCTGGGCACGGGAGCCGCCGCCGCCGAGGGATATGCCCACTGGGAGAACCGGCGGAGAATCGTCAAGCACTACTTCATGACTCACCCAGCCACCCTTCAGGCCTTGCTGGGGGTGTATGGGCTGGCGAGGGATGTCAACCCGCTGCACTTCGCGCTGGAGCGCGGGTGGCAGATGGGCAGTGGCCAGGAGATGTTCACCGAGCAGGAGGTGTCCCGGCTCGGCGCGGCCCAGGAGTTCTTCACAGCGCTTGCGGTGGGAGTGGCCGCTGGGAAGTTGATGACCGCCACGCGGCCGGTGCCCGGGTGGGGTGTCCCGGAGCCGGTGGAGCCGGTGGGCCCTGGCAGGGTGGAGGCTCCACTCGCTCCGCCGAGAGCTGTGGCGCCTGCTCCAGAACCCGCTCCGGCGCCAGCACCGCTCCCTCCGGCGCCGGGCACCCTCGCGCCCTCACCCGAACTGGCTCAAGCGCTCACGGGCAAGAACCCAACGCCGCAGGTGCCAGCCGGCCCACGCTTGCGTCAGGACGTCACCGTCAAGCCGAAGGTGCCAGGCCTACGCCCGACGACCCGTCCCATTAGCCCCAGCCCCAGGCAGAATGCTCAACTCCAGGAGGACATCAAGTACCTGGAGGACGTGCTACACGCCGAGAACATTCGGGTGAACCAGCAGCAACTGACGCTCAAGAATGGTCAGCGCGTGGGAATCAATCGGCCGGATCTGCAATTCGATTATCAGGGCCAGCGCTATCAGGTGGAGTACGACTCACCCACCTCGGGCCGTGGCCCTGCACACCAGTCGCGCCTCACCAACAACGACCCCAAAGCCATCATCATCCGGATCATCATCCCCGAGGAATGAGGCGAGCCTGAATGACGCAAGAGATGAAGGGTCTGCTGCTGGAGGACCGCTGGGCGCCTGTCACCTCGACGATGGGCTTTCTGGAGTTGGGGGCGGAGCAGGCGGCGCAAGCCTTCGCCACGTGGGAGAGAGAGGTGATGACGCCTCGTGGCATCACCGTGGAGGTGCTCCCCGTCTCGGGCACCCTGGAGCAAGTTCTCTCCAGCCTGCTGCCCCTGAACGGTGGAGAAACCCAGCGGCACCTGTTCATCCCGACGCGCAGCGCCTGGACAGCCTATGTCTCCAGCCAGTGGACCGGGACGGATGCCGCCAGCCCCATGCGCTCCATGGCCCGGAGGTTGAGCATCCGGTGCCTGCGGGTGGTCGCCGTGCCCCACACGCTGCGCGGGGACCAAGGCCGCTATGGTGCCGTCATGCTGGATGTGTTCGGCCCGGAGCAGCCGGGGAAGATCCACAACTATGTGCGCGCCCTGAGCGCTTCCAATGATGGAGGCCGCTGGGTCTTCGACCAGGAAGGTGAGCCCTTCCCCTTCGAGCAGGTGGAGAAGTACCAGGAGCGCCGGGTAAGGGACCGCTTCACCTTTGAGATGCTCAAGGACTACCTGCGCCACCTGGGGCTGGCTCCCTTCGAGGAGGACTTCTACATGCCGCAGGGCTCTTGCGCGTGGCTCATCCAGAAGACAGGCCCCTTCGGTACCATGATGCAGGAGTACACGCTGGAGGAGGCCCGCGCCGCCCGCGTGTTGTGACGCACCCTAGGCGGAGGACTGTCTTCGCGGCGCAGGAGCCCCAAACGGACAGGCCTGTTCCACTCGGAACGGGGACAGGATGCGTCGGACTCCGGCTCAGCGTCCGCCTGGCGTCCTCGACCAGCTTGGCGAGACTCGGGAGCATGGAAGGGGCACGATTAGCGCACCACCGGCACGCGGTCGAAGTCCATCTCCGCCACGGGCGTCATCTTCTCGAACTTGTCCCCGCGCTTGTCATACGAGCGCGCCTGCTGGATGAGCTGCCGCAGCTCGCCCGCATCCTCGCGGGCGCGGATGCGCTCGGGCAGCTGGCTCCACAGCCGCAGCAGGTCCGCATAGGAGACGTTGCGAGCCCAGTACGAGCCGCGCAGCTTCTCCGCGAACAGCGCCACCACCAGGGACAGCTGCGTCGGCCCCGCGGCCGCCTCCAGGCTCTGGCGGACAATGGCCGTGGGCAGCGCCTTCTCCACCTTCTCAGAGCTGCCCGCCTCCAGCAGGGTGCCCGGGTCCTTGTAGCGGATGCGCAGCGTGGCGAGCGCGGGCGCCGTGAGCGCCTGGGCATCCCGGAACTTCACCTCATACAGCGCCGTGACGGTGTGGCCCGCGCCGATGTCGCCCGCGTCCACCTTGTCGTTGGCGAAGTCCTCCTTGTTCAGCAGCCGGTTCTCGAAGCCGATGAGCCGGTAGCGGGAGATGACCGCCTTGTCGAACTCCAGCTGCACCTTCACATCCCGGGCAATGAGCTGCAGCGTGCCGGTGAGCTGCTCCACGAAGAGGCGCCGGGCCTGCGGCAGTTGGTCCACGTACGCGTACTGCCCATCGCCCTGCTGCGCCAGCCGCTCCATCAGCACGTCATTGTAGTTGCCCATGCCGAAGCCCACCGTGGTGAGCCGCACGCCGCGCCGCGCGTACTCCTTGATGGACTCGAAGATGGCATCCGCGCCTGTAATCCCGCTGTTGGCCACGCCATCCGAGCACAGGATGACGCGGCTCACGGTGCCCTCGCGCACCTGGCTGGCGGCGATGGCGTACGCGACTTCGAGCCCAGCCTGGACGTTGGTGGCGCCCTCCGGCTGCAGCGCGTCGATGGCCGCGAGGATGCGCGAGCGGTTCGTGGCGCGCGTGGGCTCGAGCACCGTGCGCGCGCTGTCTCCGTACACGACGATGGCCAGCGAGTCCCGCGCGTCCAGCTGCTCCACCAGCAGCGCCAGCGAGCGCTTCACCAGCCCCAGCCGGTTCTCCATGCCCATGGAGCCGGACACGTCGATGGTGAAGACGAGGTGGGCGGGCAGGCGCTCGGAGGTGCTCACCTCGCGGCCTTTGATGCCCACGTGCAGCACGTGGTAGCCGCGGCGGTTCGGAGACGGGAACGCCTCCACTTGCACCCCGAAGGGCGCAGCGCCCGGATCCGGGTAGTCGTACTTGAAGGCGTTGATGAACTCCTCCACGCGGATGGCCTCCTCCTCCGGGAGGTGGCCGCGCGCCAGGTACGAGCGCGCCAGCGTGTACGAGGCCGTGTCCACGTCCACCGAGAAGGTGGAGACGCTCTCCTCCTCCGTGTCGATGGTGGGGTTCACCCCGTAGCTCTTGAAGTACATGTCCGCGAACGGCTTGCCGTTCACCACCGCGAGCTTGGAGAAGTCCGCCGGGCTGTCGCCGCGGGGGAGCGGTGAGGCCTCCATCGTCGGGGGCGGCTCATACGCGGGAGCCCGCATGGCGCAGCCCGCCCCCAGGGCGAGCACCGAGGCCACCGTGAGCGAGGCCAGCGCGAGCTTCTTCATCGTCAGGTGCGTCTTCATGGTGTCCCTCTCGCTCTCAGAGGCCCGTGGTGGAGACCGTCACCGGAACCCCGGCCGCTTCCACCGGCACCGGCGGGGACGATACCACCGCCTTCGAGCTCCTCCGCTCGGGGGCCGGGCGCGCCGCCACCAGCCGGCGGATCTTCCCCACCACTTGATCCGCCAGCTTCTGCGTCGAGGACTCCAGCATCTTCCGCTTCATCCACTGCGTCTTCAGCTCGCTGTGCCACATGTTGACGCGCTGCTGATCATGCACGCGCTCGTTCACCGTGAAGAGCAGCGTGCCCGTCTTCACATCGAACAGCGTGGCCTCCAGCACGCCCGCGCTCTCCAGGGTGTGGCCCGGCAGGAACAGCGCGCCCAGCACCGTGAGGTAGCCCCACGCCACCGGGTTCATGTAGCTGTCATCCACGAAGCGGTGCCGGTAGATGAGCAGGTAGTCACAGCGGTAGCGCGCCGCCAGCTCGCGCAGGCCGGAGATGCCCCGGTCCACCGGGAAGTCCGTGGACACCTCGCTGGCCAGCTCGAACTCGCCCGAGCTGTCCAGCGCCTCGGCCAGCGCCGCCGTCACTGCCGGCAGCGGCACGTCCATGTCCAGCGCGTACGAGCCCTGCACCGGGACGATGCCCACCCGCGCCTTCTCCTCCAGGAACACCGGCGAGGCCAGCACCTCGCGCAGCGACTCCTCCGAAATGCTCCCCGCGTTGTCCCGGCTGAAGCGGTTCTCCGTGAGGATGGGCGGCTCGGCCGGCGCCACCGCCGTCTCCGCGAGCGCGTACGCCGCGGGCAACATCGGCGCCTCGAGCGGCCGGTGGGCTGCGCACCCTGTCCCACACAGCAGGGCGAGCAGCGCCATATAAAGGAGGGGGCTCGAGGGCTTTCGAGGCGAAGTGCGGCGCGTCAGGGGATGCAGGGAAGTGTGAGACATGAGTCCTCCGGGCTTCCGGCCCAAAGGGGCCGGGACACTCGGCAAGGTCTCACTGGAGGGCCCGGGAAGCTTCCAGGCCGGCTCATTTCTTCCTCACGGTTTGCTCATGCGGGCCGAGTGGGCCGAGCGGGGTGGGACTCCTCCACGGTGAAGAAGCCCATGAGCTGATGGAGCCCCTCGGCCTGCGCCGCCAGTTCCTCGGCCATGCTCGACAGCTCCTCGGCGGAGGCGGCGTTCTGCTGCGTGGACTGGTTCAGGCTGAGCATCGACCGGTGGATCTGCGCCACGCCGGACGACTGGTCCCCAGACACGGTGGCCACGTCCTTCATCCGGTGCGCGGTCGAGTCGATGGACGGGGCCAGCTCCCGGAGCAGCATCCCCGAGCGCTCGGCGATCTTCACGCTCTTCGCCGCCAGCTCGATGATCTGCCTGGCCGAAGTCTGGCTCCCCTCGGAGAGCTTGCGGACCTCGGACGCGACGACCGCGAAGCCCCGGCCATGCGCGCCCGCGCGCGCCGCCTCGATGGTGGCGTTGAGCGCCAGCAGGTTCGTCTGGTAGGCGATCTCGTCGATGACGGAGATGCGCGAGGCGATCTGCTTCATCGCCTCCACCGTCTCCGAGACGGCCCGGCCGCACTCTCCGGCGTCAGCGGCGCCCTTGAGCGCAAGCCCCTCGATGTAGCGGCTGCTGTCGGCGTTCTGGGTGATGGAGACGCTCATGCGGTGAAGGTTCTCCGCCACCTCCTCGGCGGTGGCGGACTGCTCGCTGGTGCCGTTGGAGAGCGCCTGGGACATCGTCGACAGCTGCGCGGAGGCCGCGGAGAGCGCGCTGGCGCCCGTGCGCACCTCGCCGATGACTTGCGCCAGCCGGTGCTGCATCACTCGGAACGACTCCGCCAGGGCGCCAATCTCATCCCGGGAGCGGTGCTCGAGCTCCCCGGTGAGGTCCCCCTCCGCGATGCGCTTGGCCACCTCGGAGATTCTCGCCAGGGGCTGGGTGGCGCGGCGGACCACGACGACCACCGCGATGCCCAGCCCTCCGAGCATGCCAACGCCCAGCAGGAGGATGAACTGGCGCAGCTCGTCCGCTGCCGCGAGCACCTGCGCCATCGGCACGAAGACAGCCAGCGCCCACGGCGTCTTCGTCCGGCCGACCTGGAATGGGATGACCGCCAGGAGGGCGTCAGCGCCCAAGAACTCCGAGTGGACCCTGCGGGTGGACACGCTGGCACTCGAAATCGCCGCCTTCATCACCGCCTCGGCGTCCGAGTTCCCCAGAGGCTTGGCACGCAGCTGCTCCGAAGGATGGGCGACGTACCGGAAGTCGTTCGAGACCAGGACCGCATAGCCCGTGTCGTAGGGGCGGATCTTCGCGACGTCCTGCTGAAGTTGGCCCAGCGAGCGGTCCGCGCCCACCACCCCGAGGAACTTGCCATCGAGCAGGAGCGGCACGACGGCGCTGGTCAGCAGCGTCGGCTTGCCGGCGATGACATAGCTGTAGGGGTTCAAGAGGACCTCTCCCCTGCTCCGCTGCGGCAGGAGGTAGTAGTCGCTGGCCCCGCCCAGGGTCGTGCCCTCGTAGTCGACGCTGGCCTCGAAATGGATGTCCCCGGAGCCGCGGTTGAAGAAGGGGAGAAAGCGCCCGGTGGCGTCCGTGCCGGGCGTGTTCATGAAGCTCTTGTCACGCCCATCGAACGCGTCCGGCTCCCACACCGTCCAGATGCCGTGCAAGTCCTGGTTGTCCTCGAGGACTCTCTTGAGCACCGCCTCGCCCACGCGTCGATCGGGCGTCCCGCCGGCCTTCTGGGCCAGCAGCGCCTGCGCCACAATCCTGGAGGCGCTCATCACCTCATCGAGCCGGGTCTTGATGACCCCCGCGTGGTGCTCGGCCAGCTGGGCCGCGATGCGCGTGGACTCCTTTTCAGCCACCTGCGACAGATGGCGGTTGGCAATGAAGCCGAGGAGCCCGAGAGCCAGGGTGATGACGGCGCACAGTGCGACGAGCAGCTTCGTCGCGACGCTTCTTCGGAAGGGCATGGTGAGGCGCGGAAGTAGAGCATGAACGCTCCGCGACTCCAGTAGGCGTCCAGGTGACCGTCCGCACGTGCCACGGACGGCCGGGACATAGGCCCGGCGGCCTGCTCAGTAGTCGATCTCCATGTGCACCTTCACCACCGTGCCCTCGGGCAGCGCGGGGTTGGTGCGCAGGTGGAGGGTCAGCTCCGTGCTGCGCCACATGCTCGTCTTGAGCTCGAACTGGACGCGCTGCTCGGAGCGGAGGCGGTCGAAGTCCGCCCCGCCCCCATCACTGGAGTGAAGGTACCCAGACATCCAGGTGAGCTTGTCCGGCAGCTCGACCCACGTGGTGCAACGCAGGGTGAAACCGGCGCAGTACCGCTTGACCGAGATGTTCGCCAGGCCGCCCTTCGCCAGCTTCACCTCGAAGCTCATGGCCGCTCGGGCGTTGGCGCGCATGCTCCCGGCGTCCAACAAGTGTTTGTGCTTGTCGGCCATGTGCTCCATGGCCCGCGCGTAGAGCACATCCGAGAAACCCGCCATCGCATCACCGAACGTCGTCGTGGACATCTCCCACTCCCTGCGTGAAGCGCTGTTGCTGGGACGGAGATGTTGCAACTCGGAGGCCATGGGGCGCGCGGAGGCACGGCGCACGGCATGCCCTCCGCCCGACACGTCGAGCCCCACTCCCACGTGCCCGGTCGACACGTCGGAGGCGCGGATTCTGCGCGTGGGGCTCATCGCTCTGAAAAGTCTTCGCTGGCCATTCATGGGACAGACCTCCTGCGTACAGGGGCGTACCCCTGTGTTAGGCCCGAGCCACCGTGCCCGAGGGGGCTGCGGCCGGGCTCTCTGCAGGTTGGGATGCCTCCGCGAGTGTTTCGATTCGCAACAGCAACTCCTCGATGTGGCTTTTGTCCACATGGGAAGAGGCGGGGTTGCCCAGGTCCGAGAAGCGCAGCAGGGTGAGCTGCGCCGTCAGGTCCTCCACCAACCCAATGCTGTGCTCGAGCTCTGTCACGGCGTGCTCGTGAAGCCGGGAGAGCCGCTCTTTCACGCTTACGGGCGCGGTGAGCAGCGTGGCCTCCATCTCCTCGATGCGGCGCAGCTGGGAGCGCAGCCGGAGGATGAAGCGGTCCAGGAGCTGGTGCTCGCGGCCAGGCTCCGTGGCCCACTTGCTCTCCGTGGACACTTGCCTCCAGCCCTCCTCGAGCTGGCCCGCCACCTCATCCAGCCGCCGGGCCCGCTCGCTGCGGCGCTCTGTCGTCGCGCCCGGGAGGGCCTGCCCCGGCGACAGCATCACCGGGAGCATGAAGGGCCACAGCACGAGCGCGCCCACCGCCTGCCCCGCGCGCACCGCGAAGGGTCCTCCCGCGCGGCGCACGAGCACGAGCACCGCCGACGCCACGCCCAGCACGACGTATGCCTCGAGAATCCACAGTGCCGTCATGGCTCACTCCTCAGCCCAGCGCGTTGAAGGCCCAGAAGCCCAGGGCCAGGGTGAACGCCAACATCATCCAGGAGATGCGCGCGAGGATGCCGACGCGGAAGGCGTCCCCCTCGCTGAGCCTCGTGGCGGAGGCTCCCTGCGACTGCCGAGTAATATGCTCGGCCATGAGGCTGAGCAGCCGGTGGATGCGCGCGCCCGCCGCGCCTCCGGCCAGCAGGAACGAGGCGGTGAGCATGATCGGCCCGGCCCACTCGGCGCTGAGCCGCGTCATCAGATAGAGGGGCGCGGCGAGCCCCGCGAGCAGCAGTGAGCCCGTGGCCGCCGCGGCCAGGAGCGCCGCCACCAGCCGCGCCAGGGGGACGCGGGCGGCCAGGAGGATGCCCGTGGCGTAGATGGGGCCGAGCGACGCGGCCAGGGCCATGAGCACGTTGAGCGACGTCAGCGCGGCGGAGCCCCACCAGGCCTCCTTGCCGCGCGCGATGGTGGCCGCCGCGGCGAAGAAGCTGGTGCCTCCGGCGATGATGCCGGCCGAGCCGAGCACCAGGGCCTGGAGCCGCCGCGGATCCAGGAGCCGCTCGGTGATGGCGGCGGGGTCTCGCAGGAGATCCACCAGGATCGAGGGGCTGTTGGAAGCCGAGGCGTCCTCCGCCAGCGGAGAGCGATCCTCGGAGGTCCAGGGAACGAAGGGAGAGAGCTGCTCGGAGAGAGCCTGAGTTTGCATGGGAGCTACCAGAGCCAGGTGTGGAGGTTGAGGAGCGCGGAGTTGATCCGCAGCACGAAGACGGCACCGAGGGAGAAGATGAAGGCCCGCGCGAGCCATCGAGCGGAGCGGGAGCTGTCCATCGAGACGATGACGCGGGAGACGAGCGCGGCCACGGTGGACAGGGCGAGGCCGGGGACGAAGAGCAGGGGGACGGGAACCTCCAGATGGGACTTCACGGCGACCACGGCGATGAAGCCCATGAGCGGCAGGATGCAGGCGGCCACCACACCGGCCGCGAGCAGCCCGAGCGCGGTGGCGGCCAGCAGGGCACGGGTGGGGATGCACAGGCGCAGATAGATGGAGAACACGGCGGTGCCGGGGACGACGACGAGCAGGGCCTCGAAGACGGCGCGGAGCACATCGAGCCGAGGCACGAGCCGGAAGCCGGACAGCGAGATGCACCCGGCCAGCGCCGAGGCCGCCGCCACGAGGAAGATGCCGAGCGTGGCCGGAGCCAGGGTGGCGGCAAAGGGACGGCGGGACAGCTCCAGCGCCGAGCGCGCGGGCCTGTCCAGCAGGCGCAGCAGTGAGTCAATGAGGTTCGGACGGTCCACCGTCGTCACCAGGGTTGTCGAGCCCATGGGGCCTCCTTCGAGGGCGCTTCAGCGCGCCGCTGGCGGGAGAGAGCAAGCGCCGTGCCCCACCGTTCCCCGAGGGGAGAGCTGCCGAGCGCCCCCGCGAACCCAGGGAGCCAGCAACCGAGGTATGTAACGCCTTACCCAGATGCCCCTTCGAGGTACTTCATGTCGCGTTGGAAGCGAACCCTGCTGTCGCTGAGTGTGGGCGCCCTGCTGGCGTCCTGCGGTGGAGGCACGACCCCGACCCCCGAGCCCGAGCCCGAGCCCGAGCCCGAGCCCAGGCCCGAGGTGATGAAGCCCACGCTCTTCATGGGCGCCGAGGGCACGCTGGTGGCCTATGACGTCGAGACGGGCCAGAAACGCCCCGGTCTGGTGGCCGAGGTCTCCAGCCCGTCGGATCTCCAGGTGCTGGAGGACGCCACGGTGCTCGTGAACCTCACCGTGCGCAACGAGGTGCTCGTGGTGGATGGGCGCACCCTGCAGGAGCGCGCTCGGATTCCTTCGAGGGGCGAGCGTCCGAACCACTCGTACGTGAGCCCCACACGCAACGGGAAGCGCTACTGGCTGACGCTCAACGACGGGCTGAGCAGCCAGCCGGAGTCCAGCTCGGCGCTCTTCGTGGATGCGACGCCGGGCAGCGCCACGTACTTGCAGGCGGTGGGCGAGGTGCGCCTGGGCAAGGGGCACCACAAGGCCACCTTCAGCAGCACGCGCGAGCGCGTCATCATCAGCAACCTCGCGGACTGCGATGACGTGCTGAGCGTCTATGACTACTCGGACGTGAAGAACGTGCAGAAGGTGCTGACGCTGTCGGCGGGGGCGCTCGGGATCGCATGCTCGCTGACTGCACAGGTGACGCCGCACGGGTGTGCCACGTCGAAGGTGTCTGGCCGGGCCTACTGCAACCTCACGGGCCCGGGAGTGATTGCCGCCGTGGACCTGGACGCGACGCCGCCCACGGCGAAGCTGATCTACACCGGGGGCAAGGGGGGCGGGCACACCGTGGCCAGCGCGGATGGGCGCTTCATCTACACGGTGCAGGACCAGCCGCGCGAGGGCAGTGCCACCCACGCGGGCGCTCCGTGCCAGGTGGGCCAGCTCGTGATGGTGGACACCAGCTCGGACAACCTCGCGGGCCAGGTGCCGCTGCTCTACCGCGGGCCCTCGTGCGCCAGTCCCCTCGCGGGCACGGATGAGGCGAAGGCCACGGCCTCCCACCTGCTCCTGAGCCGGGATGGGAAGACGCTGTACATCACTCCCTCGGGAGCCTTCGATGATGTGGCCTCGCGCGTGCGGCAGGAGCTGGTGCTGGACCTGTCGCAGCCCTACTCACCGGCGCAGAAGCCCTCCATCGCGGTGGGTGGCAGCGTGCAATCGCACCCGGTGGCGCTGTCCTCGGAGGGGCGGTACCTCTTCGTCTCCAACAACGTGGACAACACGCTGAGCCAGATCGACACCACCACGAACACCGTGGTGTCCACCCTGAACCTGCCCACGAACGCCAAGACGATGAGCCTCTTCAGCTCCGCCGACGGGCCGAGCGAGCACGTGGGCTCCATCCGCTGACGCGGGTGGTGGAGCCCGCTGGAACGCGGTAGACCGCTCCCGGCCATGGCCGAATCCCTCAAGACGTTCTTCAACGAGGAGGCGGTGCGGCGCATTGCCGCCATGCTGCGCACCGCCCACCCCTCCTTCCCCGAGCGCCGCTTCGTCGCCGAGGCCTCCGAAGGGCTGGAGGCCCTCGAGCTGATGGACCGCGCGCGCCACATCATGCGCGCCATGCACCGTGCGCTGCCCCAGGACTTCGAGCACACGGCGCGCATCCTCCAGGGCTCGCTCGGGCCGCCGCTGGAGGGCACCGAAAGCCATGGCATGTCCGTGTTCCTCTACCTGCCCCACTCCCTCTATGTGGCCGAGCACGGGCTGGAGCACTTCGAGCCCGCCATGCACCTGCAGCGAGCGCTCACCCAGCGCTTCACCGCCGAGTTCTGCATCCGCCCCTACCTCGAGCGCTACCCGAAGGAGACGCTCGCGCGGCTGCGCCAGTGGGCGGCGGATGCGAACGTGCACGTGCGGCGCCTCGTCTCCGAGGGCACCCGGCCGCGCCTGCCCTGGGCGTCCCGGCTGCGCGCGTTCCAGGAGGATCCTCGGCCGGTGCTCGAGCTGCTCGAGCTGCTCAAGGACGACCCCGAGCTCTACGTGCGCCGCTCGGTGGCCAACAACCTCAACGACATCGGCAAGGACCACCCGGAGCTGCTCGTGGCCACCTGCGAGCGCTGGAGCCGAGGCGCCTCTCCCGAGCGCCAGTGGATCGTCCGTCATGCCCTGCGCTCGGCCGTGAAGCGCGGCGACCGCGGAGCCCTGGCCGTGCTGGGCTTCGAGGGCCCCGCCGCGCTCGAGGTCACCGCCACCTTCCACCCGCGCCGCGTGCGCCTGGGCCAGTCCGTGCAGGTGCAACTCCACGTGGAGAACCGCTCCTCGGAGCGCCAGAAGGCCGTGGTGGACTTGGCCGTGCACTTCATCAAGGCCAACGGGGCTTCCCGCCCCAAGGTCTTCAAGGTGCGCAAGGTGGAACTGGCGCCCGGTGCCTCCACCACGCTGGAGAAGACTGTGTCTCTCGAGACTCTCACCACGCGCCAGCACTACCCGGGCTCGCACCGCGTCGAGGCGCTCATCAACGGAGCTGCCACCCCCGTGGGCGCTTTCACCGTCTCCGCCGCGGCCCGGACCTGAGGAAGCGTCAGAAGCGGGACCGTGTATCTTCCAAGGAGGTTGGGAGATACTTCGCGGGCCCTGGAACCTGAGGGCCTTGAGGGGTGTATCGCTCCCGATGACCTCTGCCTCTGCCGCCCTGGCGCGCGATGTGGTCTGTCCCGAGCACCCCACCTTCAAGCCGGTGGGGACGTGCTCGCGGTGTGGCCGCTTCATCTGTGCCCGCTGTGAGACGTGGGGCGACCGCTGCGCTGCTTGCGAGTACCGGCAGCTCCGGGAGCTGCCCTCGCTGCGGACCCGGGGGAGCCTGGCGATGGGCGCGCTGGGGCTGGCAGCGATCGGGTTGTTGCTCGGCGCAATGCTCGACGGCTGGTTGATCAACCGGCTCCAAGGAGGGTGGGTGCCCCGAGACGCGGCGGCCACCTACCAGCGGCTCTGGGAGTTGCTGCGCGTGCCGCTGCTCGCGGTGCTGGGGCTGTCAGCGCTGTTCTTCCTGCGGTGGCTGCACCTGGCGGTGCGGACGGCGAGGGTGCTCGGCCTGGATCCGGGGACGACGCCGGGGTGGGCCGTGGCGTGGTGGTTCATTCCGCTGGCGCACTTGTTCGATCCGTACCTCGTGGTGCGCGGCCTGTGCCGGAGCCTGGGAGGCCACCGCAGCGCCAAGGCCGCGGTGACCGCGTGGTGGACGGCATGGGTGCTGGGCGGGATTGCTTGGATTGTCGAGCAGTACCTGCTGTGGACACGGGACTCCGAGCCGCTGCTGCTCACGTCCGCGCTGCTGGCGGGGTTCACGGCGCAGGTGATGCTGACGCTCGGAGCGCTGCTGTGCATGTCCGTCATCGCGCTGATCCAGGCCCTGACCGACGAGTGCCTGGATGACGTGGCGGAAGCCTCCTGAGCGCTCCTTCCAACGTTATGATTCGCGCTGTTGCAGCCAGAACCAATTCCCCCCGCTCCGAAGAGCGCCCTCCAGGAACCCGGAGAAGGAGTGGGCGATTTGCTTGCAATATTCCGGATCAGGCCATGCCTCGTGCCACCCATCGAGGATGGGGTAGCAGCCGCCCTGCTGACGGCTGATGTCCACCAAGATGTAGTCACCGTCCTGGAGATCGCAGATCGTGTACATAGAGGCCGGGCCGCGCGAATCGTCATCCTTGCCGCGGATGGCGACTCTGGCTCGCTGGATCTCGGCCAAGGACAGGAAGCGGTAGTCCGCGTCCGGGCGCCGCCTGAAGAGGGCCGCTCCATCACAGTGGAGATAGAAAGCTCGGAGTTCGGGATCCAGGCGCCAGCCCATCCGTCGCTCAAACGCCTCGATTTGCTCTGGCGTGGCAGGTGGATTCGGAAAGTGGTGGCGCGAGACCTCCTCGAGCAGAGCGTTCATGGAACTGGATCTCAATCCGTGTAGGGCAGGTCTGGACCCACAGTGCTCCACCTGCTGCCTCCGGCGTAGCACATGGGGTACTCGTCGGTGAAAACGCCATGAACATCGGGCGGCACGGGCAACACGTTGCGCTCGTTCGTCGGAGAACCTCCCCGCTGAAGATCCCGCGTAGCGTCCGCCCGCCGCGACAGGCGGTCCCGGGTACCTGCCCTGCCATTCCGTTTTGATGTCGGCCAGCCACATGCACCCCATGAGCTTGCGGCCTTCAGAGGCGCAATGCGTCTGGCAGGAATCCATCCACCGCTGATTGCACTGCCACGGCCCGTAGTAAATGGTCGTTCGGACCTGCCCGCCACCTGGGCCCGGCATCAGGGGGCCTTCCCACTTGGCGGATGCGGGTCCCGCACCTGGAACTGTTGTCCCGCTCGGCGTTTCACAGCCTGCGACGGCTGCCAACATCCACAGGGCAGAAACGAACCCGTGTTTTCGAAATGGCCGCAAAGCGAAGGAACGAGGACCTTCACGCGGAGGCTGGTCGTAGCGGACCTGTCGCCCGAAAGAAGTCACGGGCTACTCTAACGAAGCGCTGCCCACCGAGTGAATGCACATGAGTAGGCTCCTGTCTGGTGAGGTGGTTTCACCAACCTGTACGGAGCGCCCTCTCCGCCGGTTACAGTGGCTCGACATGAGCACGGCCCTCGAATTGGTGCTGGAGGCAGGAGACATCACCGAGGCGCGCGCGGACGTGGCGCTCTTCAAGTACGCGCAGAGCTTCTATGGAGTGTCGGGCGTCGTCTCGCAGCGGCTCGATGCCGTGGGCGTCCCCAAGTCAGACCTCGAAGCCCCTGTCGGAGATGCTCGCTTCGTGGAGACACGCGGCGCACTGACGGCCCCGCTGGCCCTGTTCCTCGGCACCGTGCGCCTCAACCAGCTCGGGTACCACGAGATTCGCCAGCTCGCCGTCCGCGCGCTCAAGGCCCTGGAGTCCCGCCCCGGCCTGCGCCGCCTGGCCAGCACCGTGCACGGCCCCAACTATGGGTTGGATGAGGACGAGGCCGTGCTCGCGCTCGCCGGCGGACTGGTAGAGGCCTTCCAGCGCGGCACCGGCCCCGAGACCCTGGAGCGCGTCACGCTCGTGGAGCTCGACCCGCGGCGCGCCCTGCGGCTGCGCAAGGCACTGGAGCGCGGGCTCGGAGGAACCCCCGGCGTCCAGCCCCTGCCAGGCGGTGGCTTCCGCGTGCAGCGCATGAGCGCCTTCGTCCAGGCCCCGCCCATGGCCACCGCGGGCACCACCTCCATGCAGAAGCCGCACGCCTTCGTGGCCATGCCCTTCGAGCCCGAGCTGGAGGACACCTACCACTACGGCATCCTCGGCCCCGTGAAGTCCACCGGCATGCTCTGCGAGCGCGTGGACCAAGCCGCCTTCGACGGCCCCATCATCCAGCGCATCCGCGAGCGGATTGACACGGCCAAGGTCGTCATCGCCGACCTCTCCATGGCCAACCCGAACGTGTATCTGGAGGTCGGCTATGCGTGGGGCCGGGGCCGCCCCACCGTGCTGCTGGTGCGCGACGTGAAGGAGCTGCGCTTCGACGTGGCCTCGTACCGCTGCATCGTCTACCGCAGCATCCGCGACCTCGAGACGCTGCTCACCCGGGAGCTGGAGCGGCTGGGCTGATCCCTCACGGGCCGTACCCTCTCTCTCAGGTTTTCCCCTGGCCTTTCGGCCATGAATCCCGTGGGTTCTGTGAATCTGTGACCTGCTGAACATACTGCCCGAGCTATGAAACTCTATGGGCAGTTGAACTTCTCCGACAGCAGTGTCCTCCCGTCCCTCAAGCTCGTCCTCGGTGCCAAGCCCGAAGCGCCGCTCTTCACCGGGGAGCTCACGAGCCCCGAAGGCGACTTCCTCCTCAAGGGCATCACCTCCTCGAAGCTCTCCTATCCCCTCACCTTGTTCGTGCTCCAGGACGGAGCCGCTCTCGCCGAGCGGAGCTTCCCGGACAAGGCCTCATTGGACGCGGTGCTGCTCGCGGAGACCAAGGCCGCCGAGACCGCGCGCCTCGTCATCCTCGAGCTGCCCTCACCCGAGGCCGTCGAGAAGGTGGTGAAGCTCGAGGCCTCCACCGCGACCCGCGCCCCGGTGCTCGTGGAGGAGGCGCAGACGGAGACCTCCAAGGCGAACACCTCGTCCGGGACCGTGCAGACCGTGAGCAACACGCCCAAGGCTCCCTCTGCGGCGGGCGCGCCCGTGCCCGCGGAGGAGCTGCGGCTGTTCCCCCTCCGAGGCTTCGTCACCAGCACCCGCACCAGCGAGTCCATCGCAGGCTATGTGCTGGAGATCTCCTGCCCCGACACCATCGCCCTGGATGACAAGGCCACGCCCATCCACCGGGAAATCACGCTCGGCTACAACGGCGCCTTCCAGGTGGACTTCACCGCCTCGGGCCGCTTTGCGGACAGCCCCCTCACCCTCGTGGTGCGCACCCCCAACGGGCTGCCCGCGCGCATCGTCTCGCCGCCCCAGCTCACCCTGACCCAGGCGCTCAAGCTCGCCTCGCTCGAGGTGAAGGTGGAGCCATTCACCCCTCCCGTCCTCACCCCCGGCTCCAGCGCTCCCACGAGCACCCGCGTCCTCAAGGGCCGGCTCGTCGAGCGCACCGGCAAGGCCATGAAGAGCCAGCAGATCATCCTCTACGGCCAGCGCCTCGGCGCGGATGGCAAGCCCGTGGAGGTACCGCTGGCCACGGTGAGCACGCACAGCACCGGGAGCTTCTCGGCGGTGCTCCCCAACGAGCCGTTCACCGGCGCCTATGCCGTGGTCTCCGCCCGCCCGGACACGCCCTGCCCCGTGCTGCTCGACGCCGATGGCCGCTTCCCTGCCTTCACCCAGCTGGTGATCGAGGCCGAGGAGTCTCCCACTCCAGGTGGCGCGGACGAGGACTGCGCCTGCCATGAGCCCACCCCCCGGCTGCCGGGCACCGAGGAGCTCGTCGCCGGCGAGTCCAGCTACTCGCAGGACATCGGCGGCTCGTGCGTCAACTTCACCGTGCCCAACCGCACGCTGGAGGAGTTCAGCCACCACGCCATCGTGCGGACCACGGATCCGCGCGGCCAGCTGGTGCCCATCAACGAGAATCCTCGCTGGGAGTGGAATGGCAACACGGCGGACACCGCCGGCTACGCCAAGCACCTGCACCGCACGCTGCGGCAGACGCTCGGGCCCAAGAACCCCATCCGCTGGGACGACGAGGCCACCGAGTTCGAGCTCTACCAGGCCGTCACGCTCGCCCACGGCCACGTCCTCCACTTCAAGCAGACGTTCAAGGCGGACGGCTACTCCATGGGGGACTTGCTCTACTCGCTGCCGCTGGCGCCCGGGCAGAAGAAGCAGCTCGTCATCTACGACTGGAACCGCGTGGACGAGGCCTCGCGCGCCGAGAGCACCGATGTCTCCGAGCAGCTGAGCCACAGCCTCTCGCGGGACCGGGACATCGACGAGATCCTCACCGGCACCCTGAGCGAGTCCATGAAGGGCGGCAGCAAGGCCAAGACGAAGGGCTGGTCCGCGGGCCTGGGGCTGGCGGGCAGCGGCAGCAAGGACAACATGTCCCTGGGCATCGCCACGGGCTTCAACCTCTCGGGGGGCTCGGGCACCTCGTCGGCGTGGCAGGACAACACGCGCGACATGACGTCCAGCCTGCACAACCGCCTGAGGGACTCGACGATGCAGGCCACCTCCTCGGTGCGCAGCCAGCGCTCCACGGTGGTCACCAGCGCACGCCAGGGCGAGACGTTCTCCGTGCAGACGGAGGTGGTGGCCAACCACAACCACTGCCACGCGCTCACCATCCAGTACTTCGAAATCCTCCGGCACTTCGTCGTCCAGCAGGAGCTGGTGGACGTGCAGGAGTGCCTCTTCGTCCCGCTGACGATGAGCCGCTTCACGGACGGGAAGGTGCTCCGCTGGCGCGAGTGCCTCTCCGAGCACCTGCTCTACGGGCCGGACACGGCCAAGGGCCAGGAGCTGCGCAAGGGCTTCGACGCCGTCGAGCGAATCTCTCGCAACTACCAGGGTGTGGACTTCCCGCAGCGCCGCGAGGCCAATGGCACGGTGACGTTCCTGCCCTTCTGCGAGGAGTCCATCGATGAAGTCTTCGGTGAGTTCCAGCTGCGGCTCACGCTGAGCCGCCCGGCGGACGCGCAGGATGGCACCTTGGACATCAACACCTGGGCCACCCTGAGCCACCTCTTCCGGGGCCTGGAGCTCAACGGTGTCCGCAACCTCTTCGTCAAGATGACGGCCGCCGAGCGCGACCGCGCCTTCCAGGAGCAGCACGCCCCGGCCCTGGCGCGCAACTTCGTGGAGCAGCTGCGCTTCGAGGCCATCCTCGCGGACGGCACCACGGTGAGGGACATGCGGCTGGACTGCACGCTGCTGACGGACTACGCGCCGGGCAAGCCGCTCACGGTGTCGGTGCGCTCCACGCGGGTGCAGGACCCCAAGGCCCTGCAGGCGGGAGTGAACCGGCAGGGCTTCTCCGGGACGCCCACGGACCTGAAGCGCAGCCAGGTGGTGGGCCTGCGGCTGCTGTCCCCGAGCGTGAGCGTGTCGGGCAGCTTCGCCATCCTCGACCGGGGCACGCTGCGCTACCGGACGCGCCACCACACGGGCGTGCTGCTGAACGACCGGGCCATCCGCAACGACATTGGCTTCGCGGATCAGATCTTCCTGCCCACGCCACTCACCCCCGAGGAGCAGCGCAACCCGTGGCAGGAGGACCAGCGGATGGCCCAGCAGCTGCGGGACCACCTGAACCGGGAGAACCTCGAGTACTACCACCACGTCATCTGGTGCCACGGCATCACCCCGCACCGGCGGTACATGATGCTGGACCGCATCCACCTGGCGCAGGACGAGTTCAACACCGTCTACGCGCAGCGCGGAGTGCTGGGGCGCTCGCTGGCGTCGCTGGTGGAGAACCGGCTCTTGGGCGTGGCGGGCAACTGCCTCATCTTCCCGGTGGCGCGCGGCTTCAACCTCGACCCGACCTATGAGCTGGGCCGACCCGAGGTGAGCGGCAGCGCGGCCACGGCCTTCGCCTCCCTGCTGGAGCACTACCAGACGGAGGCCGAGCGCGAGGGCGGCCAGAAGATCGCCTTCCGCCTGAGCGTGCCCACGCCGGGCGTCTTCGCCGAGGCGGTGCGCGGGGCCTGCAACGCCTGCGAGCGCATCGACGACACGCGGTTCTGGCGCTGGGAGCAGTCCCCCATCGACGAGCCCACCGCCATCAACCCCGTCAGCACGGACAGCCGCTACCAGGCGCCGCAGGACACCAAGCCCTCGCCGCTGGCGCAGCCGGTGGTCAACATCCAGAACGCGCCGGCCGCTCCGGATCCGACGGGGGTGGGCGCGCTGCTGACGGCGCTCGGGCAGGCGAGCCCGTTCGCCAACCTCACCGGCCTGGACCAGAACCAGAAGAACGCGCTGGCGGCGATGACGTCCAACCAGGAGGCCGCGAAGTCCTACGCCCAGATGGCCACCCAGCTGGCCATGGCGGCCCAGAGCAGCCGCAACGCCGCCAACCTGAACGACCAGATCGACCGCGCCTTCCCGCCCAGCAAGTACCCGGAGAAGAACCAGGAGTGGAAGGAGCGGGTGCTCCAGGCGCAGCTCGGCGGCGGCTCACAGCCGGGGAAGCAGGAGTCCCCGCTGCAGCAGATGGACCTGATGGAGACCATCGGCGCCGTCCGCCAGAGCCCGGGCATGGAGGTCAGCGTCGGCGAGTCCCAGGTGGAAGTCCGCAACGGCGCCGAGGGCCGCCAGCCCACGGGCGGCACCGAGGGCTCCAGCGGGGACGCAGTGGGCACCCCGCAGCCCGAGCCCACGCCCGAGCCCTCCACGTGGCCGCCCATCGAGGGCTACGCCGCGGCGAAGGCGATGATTCCGCAGCTGTTCGAAATCATCGAGACTTCGGACGCCTTCCAGGAGCGGGCCATCGAGCCCTTCTGCGATCCGGACGCGCCGGACTACGTGCCGCTGGTGATGACCGTCCGGCGGCAGCCGGCTGACATTGATGGATGGTGCGGCATTCAGGTACGGGATCCCTCGGACACCACCACTCCCGGTGGGCACTGGGTGCCCCTGTATTCGCTGTCACGGGAGCTGCCGGGGTTCGATCCCAACCAACACCTGCGGATCTTCCTCTACATGGCGCTGGGCGGGATGGTCACCTGGCATCCCGGGGGCATGGCGCTCGTCATGTCCCACGAGCTGGCGCTGCACGGGCTCAGCGCGCGGCAGATTATCCTCCGCGCCCGGAGCGAGGGGTGGACGCTGAGGGCGCTCCGGGACTTCTACGTCACCCACGTGGACACCGAGGTGGACCACCGGCAGATCATGCCGGGCACCAACGCCGACTACGAGGCCGTCAACAATGACTTGGAGCGGGTGCTCCAGCAGCCGCGCTGGCGGCGGATGATGGTGAAGCTCCGGAGCTCGTTCGTGACGCCCGCGGGAGAGCGGGTGAATCCGAACCAGGCGTTGCTTGCCTTGCCAACGCGTGCTGTCGCGCCGCACAGCTCGAGCTTGTACAACCTGAACCTCAACCACCGGCTGTACTCGGCCTTCCAGTTGTTCGTGTTCGATCGGCAGATGGAGAAGGACGTGTTCTACAACCCCAACCACTTCTTCACGTTCCTGGGCAAAGGCTCCCGGGTCGACACCCGGGCCTGGGACTACCTCGACCCGCAGCAGGGCGGGCAGTGATGACAGGCCGCGAGCACGGCCTCACGCGATGTGCACCTCTTCGCGGATGCCGTGCTCGTGGATCTTGTTGAAGAGGGTCTTGTAGCTCACCCCGAGCAGCCGGGCGGCCACCGTCTTCTGGCCCCCGGCGGCCTTCAGCGCGGCGATGACCGCGGCGCGCTCGGCCCGCGCCACCGCCTCGCGCAGCGTGGGCACGGAGGAAGACTCGGGGCTCGGAGGCGTGGGCGCTGACGCCTCCTCGTGGGGCGGCACCGGCTCGGCGGGCGGAGCGGCCTTCGTAGGCTGCGCTGTCACGCGGAGTGACTCCGTGTCGAAGCGGCCGAGCACCACCGCTCGCGCGACGAAGTTCTCCAGCTCGCGCACGTTGCCGGGCCAGGGGTATTCCGTCGCACGCCGCAGCATCTCCGCGTCGGGCCGGGGTGCCCGCTGGCCCTGGCGCGCCGCGTGCTTCTCCAACAGGTGGTCGATGAGGCCAGGGATGTCTCCGGCCCGCTCGCGCAACGGGGGCAGCCGGATGGGGATGACCGCCAACCGATAGAGGAGATCCGCGCGGAACTGCCCGCTCGCGGCCATCGCGTCCAGGTCTCTGTGGGTGGCGGAGATGACGCGGATGTCCACCCGCACCGCCTCACGTCCACCAATCCGGGTGATCTCGCGCTCCTGCAGCACCCGCAGCAGCCGGGCCTGGGCATCCAGCGACATGTCGCCGATCTCGTCCAGGAAGAGCGTGCCGCCCTCCGCCGCCTCGATGAGGCCCTTGCGCCGGGCGTGCGCTCCGGTGAAGGCGCCGCGCTCGAAGCCGAACAGCTCGGACTCCAGCAGCGAGGACGGCAGCGCCGCGCAGTTCACAGACACGAATGGCCCATCCATCCGGGGCGAGGCCCTGTGGATGGCGCGGGCCACCAGCTCCTTGCCTGTGCCGGACTCACCGCGCACCAGCACCGTGGCCTCCGAGGCCGCCACCCGGGGCAGCAGCGCCGCCACATCCTTGAGCCCTCCCTCGGTGCCGATCAGCTCTCCACCGGACGCCTTCTTCTCTTCAATCTTGGGCGCCGCCAGCTCCAGCTCCTCCCAGCGCCTCCCGGACTCCAGCGCGGCCCCCACGGCGGAGACGAGCCGCTCGTTGGTGAACGGCTTCACCAGGAAGTCCGCCGCGCCGGCTCGGAGCGCTTGCACCGCCCGCTCCACCGTACCGAACGCCGTCGCCACGATGACCGGGGTGCGCAGCCCCTGCCCTCGCAGCGTGTCCAGCAGCACCAGCCCATCCCCATCGCCCAGCTTCACATCGAGGATCAGCAAGTCCGGCGCCCGCCGCGAGAGGTACGCCGTCGCCGCCGCCACGGACTCCAGCGGCGCCACGCGCAGGCCCCGCGCGCTCAGCACGTCCACATACAGCTCGCGCAGGTTGCGCTCGTCCTCGACGACCGCCACCTCAGCCCCTGCTGCCTCTGCTGTCTGCTCGCTCATCGCGACACCTCCCGCGCCTCGGCTACGGCCACGGGCAGCACCACCCGGGCCACCGCGCCCGTCTTGTCCTCACGGGGCACCAGGCTCAGGCGGCCTCCCGCTGCCTCGATGGCCGAGCGCGAGATGGCCAGCCCCAGCCCCGTGCCGCCCTGCTTCGTCGTGTAGAACGGCCGGAAGAGTTGCTCGCGGTCCACCCCGCCGAGCCCCGTGCCCTCATCGCGCACCTCGATCACCACCTGAGCCTCCTCGCTCCGGGCCACCACTTCGATGCGGCCGCCGGGGCGCCCCCGCATCGCGTCGGCGGCGTTCTTCAGCAGGTTCAGCAGCACGCCCCGCAGCTCGTCCTCGTCACCCACCACCCTCAGCGCCGGATCGAGCCTCGCGGTGATGGGAGGAATGTCCACCTCGCCCTCGGCCACCGCCACCGCCTCCAGGGTGACACGGGACACGTCCAGGGGCTTTCCCTCCAGGCGGCCCTTCGGCGCCCTCCCGAGGCTCAGCAGCTCCTGCACCTTGGAGTCGATGCGATCGCTCTCCTCGCGGATGATGCGCACCGCCTTCTCGAAGCGCTCGCGCTGCTCGGAGGCGACGTGGGCGCGGTAGTCCCCGAGCAGCTCCGCGTAGCCGCGCAGGGCCGCCAGCGGGTTCTTGATTTCATGGGCCACGGAGGCAGCCAGCTCTCCGGCGATGGCGAGCCGCTCGGCGCGCTCCAGCCGGCTGCGCAGCGCGGCGGCCTCGGAGCGAGAGGCGGACAGCAGCCCCGTGAGCCGCGCCTGCTTGGGGAACAGGAGGAACTCGAGCCACCGGCTGAGCGGATCTCCCAGCCCCACGAAGAGCAGCGAGGCCAGCAGCGCCACGCCCACGGTGATGGCCACCTGGCCCAGATCCACCGAGTAACCCAGCGCCCGCAGCACCGCGATGACGGTGAACGCCGACGCGATGGCGAGCAGCGCATGGGTGACCGCGCGCGTGACGGGCGGGCGCACATCCACGCGATCGTGGAGGATGTAGCTGAGCGTCATCATCTCCGCGGCGAGGATGGTGCACAGGATGATGGCCGCGCCGGAGACGCTGCCCTTCAGCAGCTCGACGCCCTCGCGGATCGCACACACGAGCAGCGAGGCGACGACCACGGCGACCACGTGCCGCGAGAGCCGCCGGATGGCCGCGTTCTCACTGCGGCAGAGCAGCAGGCGCACGGCGCCGATGAAGACCACCGTGCCCAGTCCGAGCAATTGCAGCAGCACCGGCGCCAGCGGGAGGTGGGTGGTCGCCGTCACGAAGGTGGCGAGCCCGGAGAGCCCCAGCCCTCCCAGGAGCAGCACCAGCACCAGCCACCGGCGCACCCGGGATGGACCGAGGTCCATCAAGGCATCCCCCGCGAAGCCCGAGACGGCCAGCAGCGCCGCGAAGGAGGCGGTGGCGCTCACGGGCTCGCGGGTGTTGGGGTCCAGCAAGAGGACGAACCAGGAGAGGGCGAACAGCGTCACGCCCACGGGGCCCACGGCGAAGAGGCGCTTGCGGGCATCGCTCCAGCCGGAGGCGAGCACGTAGCCGGCCAGCAGCGCGTTGAAGAGCGCCACCAGGAGGGCGACCACGGACGAGGCGAGGAAGAACGACGACATGGGAGAACCCGGGTGGCGGCGCATCTCCACCGGCCGGGTCCGAGGCTAGCGCCTCTGGGGTTGCTTCCCAAGACACCCCGCAGGGGGGCGCGGTTTCGGTAGGCTGGGAGGCATGAGCCCTGCGCGCCTCGTGCTGTGCCTGACGCTGCTTGTCCCAGGCCTGGGGTTCGCCCAGACCTCCGAGGAGTGGACGCCCTACACGCCGCCTGCGACGGAGGCGCTCCCGCCACCGCCGCTCGTTCCGGCGGAGCCGCCTCCTCCTCCGCCGCCCGCCGAGACACCGCCCAAGGGCGAGCTCATCCCGCGGCGGCTGCTGGGGCAACGGGGCGAGCCGGATCAATCCGCGCTGCGGCTGGTCATCATGCCGTGGAGCAGCGTCATCATGGGACTGGCGGGGGCCATCGTGGGCACCATCCCGACGGCCATCCTCGCGTTGCCCGTCTGCGCGACGTCGGACGAGAAGCCCGCTTGCGGCGTCGCCATTGGCGCGTCCCTGTCCGTGTCCTACGCCGTGGGAGTCACCCTGGGTGTGAGCCTCGTGGGGAGGATGACGGGAGGCGAGGGAGACGGGCTGGTGACGTTCTTCGCCGCGTTGGCGGGCTCAGCGGTGGGCGCGGGCATCGGCGTGGCCACCCAGAGCACGGCGGGACTCATTCTGGGGCTGACCTTGACCCCGGTGCTCTTCGCGGTGACGGCCTACGAACTGACTCACAGTATGGCCATGCAGCGCTCCCAGTTGGAGCTCCAAGCCCGCTCGAAGGTCCGGCTCATGCCCGTGGTGAGCGTGACGCCCCAAGGAGGGCTCCTCGGGGGACTGGCCGGGCGGTTCTGACGTAGGTGTAGGGACTCGGAGGCAACGTGTCGCGGTTCAGCTGGCTTCACCTGTCGGATCTTCTCTTCGGGCCCCACGGCTCGCGGCTGATGCGCCCCGAGTTCCGCGAGGCCCTTGAAACCGATCTGCGCAAGCTCCACGACCAAGCCGGGCCTTGGGACGTGGTGTTCCTCACTGGGAATCTGACGCAGACGGGCAGCCCCCGTGAGTTCGCGCTATTGAATTCCACGCTGAACTCCTTGTGGGACTACTTTCGAAGCCTGGGTTCGAATCCCTTGCTACTCGCGGTCCCTGGGGAATCAGACTTTGCGCCGCGTGATGCTTCCTCGAGCCTGTTCCTCCGCACCACTGCTTCTCAGTTTCCCAAAACCTTCAGCCATGCCGTAAGTCCTTCCTCCACACACGTCGTCAGCGGCGCGTTCCAAGCCTACACAGAGTGGGCTTCCCAGCAGCAACGCCTGCACTCACCTTTGATCCAGCTGCGGAACGGTTTCCTACCCGGAGACTTCTCTACGACAGTGAAGGCGGGCGAATGGAAGATCGGCGTTATCGGTCTCAACTCTGTCTTCGAGCCTGGTACAGACAGCAGTGAGAGCCAGCGAGAAATCAACGTAGAGCAAGCGGAGGCTGCCACTGGCCACGACCTCCAACGTTGGGCGCATCAGCATGAGCTGATCCTGCTGCTGACGCATGCTCCACCGGGAGTCTTGAGATCCAAGTCCCTCGCACGCCTGCACGAGAGACTTGGCCCCTCAGGCCGTCCTTTCCTGCACCTGTGCGGTGGGTTCGACATAACAGGGTGGAGGGAACCCTGGCCCGATCCTCCCCAATACTCCCACTGGGCTCGAGCAGTGCAGGCTTTGTCGCTCTTCGGGGAGACAGGAGCCGACACTTTTTTTTGGGGATACGCCGTGGGAGAAATCTACAAGTCCAAGCTCCGGCTTCATTCCCGCCCCCTCTCCTCGCAGGAGGAACTGTTCACCACGCTCCAAGCTAAATGGAGCTGGGAGCCCGACACAACTTCCATACCCCTGGCTGCGCTGATCCAATATCCCAGTGAGCTGACTGGTGAGAACCGCACGGATTCTCCACTCTGGTTCCCTCTGTTGACGCGCACGCCTCCGGAAGACGTACCGTCTCCCAGGAACAGTTCCTCGCAGGCCCCCTGGATCCGGGAGGATATGCCAGAACCCTCTCCGCTCCCATTGGGGATCCGGCTTCGCCAAGTGCTGGGGACGGGCCGCCAAACCGTAAGCCGGCTGGCCTGGAGTCCATCCGGCGATGCGCTGGCAATTGGGTGCGAACAAGGGCATC
This sequence comes from Hyalangium minutum, assembly GCF_000737315.1. Classification (GTDB taxonomy): domain Bacteria; phylum Myxococcota; class Myxococcia; order Myxococcales; family Myxococcaceae; genus Hyalangium; species Hyalangium minutum. The sequence goes on along the minus strand of NZ_JMCB01000006.1, from coordinate 978,035 downwards.
TGGCGTACTGGCCCCTCGCAGAGCAGATCCCTTCCTGGATAGCATCTGCTCACACGACCGTCGTTACGGACCTCTGCTTCACGCCGGACGGAGAAACCCTTCTCTCGCGCTCCAAACGTGCTCTCCGGCTCTTGCACACGAAAGGGACCCCCAGCGACATCGAGGTCGAGCTACTCCCAGCCGGTGACGGGAACAGACTCGCCTGCTCTTCATTAGGTTGGCTCGCCGCTGATGTCGGGCAGGGAAACCTGCGCATCTGGAACACGCCCACCCGCAAGTTCCTGGGTGAACTCACAAGGCCAGCACCGCTCGAGCCTGTGAGTTGCTTGGGTTGGGCTCCCGATGCACCCATCCTAGCCTGCGGCTTTATTAATGCCCAAGGTGGGTCCTGTCTCATCCTCTGGCGGCTGAGCGAAGTGGATAACCGGTTCGTGCCCACGCTTGCATCTTCAATGCAGGGCTTCGGGGTGCTCGACCTAACTTGGAGGCCGCACTCACCGCTTTTGGCACTAGCGACGGCAGATGGCGGCATCCATGTCTTGAATGCCGAGCAAGACCGCACAGTGACGCGATTGGAAGGCCACACAGCCTCGGTGCTGTCCGTCTCGTTCTCCGCAGATGGCCGCCTGCTCGCCTCCCATTCGACGACTGGAGACATTCTCCTGTTCCGCACCGATACCTGGGAGATAGTGGCACGCTTCCAGTCCCCCTCCTCGAAGAAATTCCTGACTCGGGGAGTGGCTTTCTCTCCCACGCGCAACATCTTGGCCTCCGTGGGACCAGACTTCCGCAGCCTTTTTCTCTGGGACATCGACGCGGACACTCTCTTGAGAGCCAAGCCTCCGTCCGCCACCGTCCACGAGGTCAGCGCGAAGGTGGTGCTCGTGGGGGAAGGGCGCGCGGGAAAGAGCAGCCTCGCGCTGCGCATGGCTCAGGATCGCTACGAAGAGATGGAGTCCACCCACGGGATGCGGTTCTGGTCCCTCCCGGCGGAGCCCCAGCGCTCGGACCCCACCAGCGCCCAGACGCGGCGCGAGCTCATCCTCTGGGACATGGGAGGACAGAACGAGTACCAGCTCGTGCATCAGCTCTTCCTGCGGGACTCGACCGCTGCCGTGATGGTCATGGAGCCGGGACGCGGCGAGCGGGCCCTGGAGGAAATCGAAGGCTGGAACCAGCGCCTCCTGGCGCACACCGGCACCCGGAACATCCGCAAGCTCCTGGTGGGCAGCAAGGTGGACAGCCTGGACTCGCCGGTGGATCTGCCCGCCATCGAGCGGCTGGTGCAGCGCTGCCAGTTCACCTCCTATCTGTCCACCAGTGCCAAGACGGGCCAGGGCATCCCCGAGCTGAAGGCCGCGCTGGCCGAGGCCATCGACTGGAACAGCATCGAGCAGGTCAGTCGCCCGGAGCTCTTCCAGCGCATGCGCCAGCACCTGCAGCAGCTGCGCGAAGCCCGGCACGTGGTGCTCACCTTCTCGCAGCTGGAGGCCGAGCTGCGGCGGGAGATGGGCAACGACTTCGACCCGGAGGTGCTCCGCTCCGTCGTGGGACCGCTCGCCCGTCAGGGGCGTGTCGCCGACACACGGCTGGCCGACGGCACCCGCGTCCTCGTCCTCGAAGTGGAGCAGGTGGAGCGCTACGCCGGCTCGCTCATCCTCGCCGCGCGAGACAATCCCCACGGAGTGCCCGCCATCGACGTGGCCAAGGTGCTCTCCCCAGCCATGAAGTTCCCGCGCCTCGCCGCCGCGGAGCGCCTGCCTCGCGACCAGGAGCTGTTGGTGCTCGACTGCGTCATCGAGCTGCTGCTCGAGCACGGGCTCTGCTTGCGCCATGAGGGGCTGCTCATCTTCCCCTCGCTCTTCCGCCCGACGCAGCAGGAGGCAGGCCAGGACTTCCCGCACGCCATCTCGCTGCACTACGACTTCTCCGGCCCCATCGACAACATCTACGCCTCGCTGGTCACCTCGCTCGCGCTGAGCCGCCGGTTTGGTCCCATGCGGCTGTGGCAAGACCGGGCCGAGTTCAGCCTTGCAGGCCAGGAGAGCTCGGGCGTCCGCCGAGTGCGTGAGGGCCGCCAGGGGGCTCGTGGCCACGCACGGCTCGACGTCTACTTCGATCCGGAGACGCCCACCACCACCCGCGCGCTGTTCGTGAACATCATCGAGGAGCACCTGCGCGAGCAGGGGGTGGAGCTGCTGGAGCGGCTGAGTATCACCTGCACGTGTGGCCGGGTGTTCGCCGAGGACGTCGTCCGGGAGCGGCTCCACGTGGGCCACTCGGACATTGGATGCCCCGTGTGCGATCGCCGGACACCGCTGACGCTGGGCGCCCAACAGGCACGCGAGCGCAACCCCGAGCTGCACCAGCAGGTCCGAGCGCTGCGCACCGACATTCAAGAGCAGCGCTCCCAAAACATCACCGAGACGAGGGTGAGCATCACCGAGGCCAAGACCGTGAAAACCTCCGCTGACACCCCGCTGCGCATCCTCCACCTGAGCGATCTCCATGTGGGCGCCACGCAGGATCCCTTGAGCCTGCTCCAGCCGCTGGATGCGGACCTGAAGGACCGGTACGACGGGCTCGGGGTGGACAGGCTGGACTATTTGGTCATCTCGGGAGACCTCACCAACAGGGCCTCACCCCAGGAGTTCGAGAAGGCGCGCGAGTTCGTGTCCTCGCTCATCGAGCGGTTCGGTCTCACGTCCGAGCGCTGCATCCTCGTGCCGGGCAATCACGACCTGGACTGGGACACGGAGGTGTACACCCGGAAGAAGAAGCGCCAGGTGGACGCCCGCGCGCTCGTGCCGGGCACGTACAAGGAGGACGGTGACGGGTACTACCTGCGGGACGAGGCGAAGTATCCGGAGCGCTTCAAGAACTTCTCCCAGCACTTCTACCACCCGCTCATGCAGCGGCCGTACCCGCTGGCGTCCGAGGAGCAGTGCCTCTCCTTCTTCTTCAGCGAGTCGCGCATCCAGTTCCTGGCCATGAACTCGGCCTGGGAGATCGACGAGTACTTCACCGAGCGCTCCAGCATCTCCGAGCGGGCCCTCTCCCGTGGCCTCGAGGCCGCCCACCTCGAGCTGGCCGGAGCACGGAAGCGGGGTGAGCTTCAGGAGGACGCCCAGGTGCTGCGAATCGCGGTGTGGCACCACCCCATCACGGGCAACGAGAAGATCCAGGCGGACTCTTTCATGGGCCGGTTGCTGCAGGCGGACATCCGCGCCTGTCTCCACGGACACGTGCACGAGGATCGAGCCGACCTGGTGAATTACCTGCATCCGGGACGGCGGCTCCATGTCGTGGGCGCAGGGAGCTTCGGTGCTCCCACCCACCACCGTCCCGAGTCCGTTCCGCGCCTGTTCAACCTGCTGGAGGTTCAGCGCGACCTGAAGCGCATGCGCGTCCACACACGGTGCCTGCGCAAGCAGGGCGGCGCCTGGGAAGGCTGGGCGGTCTGGCCGGGTGAGCGACCCGGAGAGAAACGCACGTACTACGAGGTGACGCTGCCCTGAGCCGCCGCCGTCCCTGCGGGACTCCGCTGAACCGGTCTACTTGTCGGACAGGTTTAGCCAGAACCTTCCCGGAGGGTGGCGCCGACAAGGAGTTCAGCGTCTCCCTCGCCGGACTCACCGTCCACCGCGCGAGAATTGTGGCGCGAGGACAGGCCCTCGGTCCTCTCGTCTGTCCGAGGAACCACGGGCGTTTAGTCCGTGCCCCTCAGTCCCGCCGTGTTGGCACGCGACATGCTGTACCGCGCTGGCAATGCCGGGGCCTCATGACTTGTTCGCGCGCTACACCTTCAGTCACCCCGAGCGGGCAGCGGCGGAGCTGAGAGCCGTGTTGCCACCCGAAGTGGCTGCCCGGGTGGACTGGTCTACGCTCCAGCATGAGTCGGGGACCGTGGTGGACCCCAAGCTGCGTGAGAGCCAGAGCGACTTGCTGTTCTCGGCCCGGCTCCATTGCGGGCAGCCCGTGCTGCTCTACTTCCTGCTGGAGCACCAGTCCTCGGTAGACCGATGGATGGCCTTCCGAATGCTGCGCTACGTGGTGCGCCAGCTGGAGCACTGGCTTCAACGGCACCCGGACAGCGAAGCGCTGCCCGTGGTGATTCCCGTAGTGCTGTATCACGGGCCGGAGAGTGGCTGGACGGCGCCCCGAAGGATGGAGGAGCTGTTCCATCTTCCGAAAGAAGGTGCGGAGCGATGGCAGGTGCTGGTGCCACGCTTGGAGTATCTGGTGGACGACCTGACAGCGGAGCGAGAGGAGGTGCTCAGGGCTCGGGCGGGTCCACCCCTGGTGCCACTAGCGCTGCTGCTGCTGCGCTTCGGCCGCTCCGAACACGTCGCCGTGTTGTTGGACCGGTGGAGACCGTTGCTGGCCGAATTGCTGGATTCTCCGCAAGGTGTGGAGCAGCTACACGCCGTGGTGCATTACCTGTTTTACGTAGGCCGGGACGCTGCCTACGAAGCGCTGTGGCGCGTGTTAAATTCAGTGGCCAGTGAGCACAGCAAGGAGGAGCAGGTGCGCACCATCGCGGAAATGCTCATGGAGAAGGGACACGCCCGAGGCTTGGTGGAGGGCCTGGATAAAGGGCGAGCGGAAGGGCGAGCGGAAGGGCGGGCGGAAGGCCAGGCGCTCGAACGGGCCCACAGCGTCCTCAAGATCCTGGCTGCCCGTGGCATCCCCGTGCTCGATGCGGATCGCCAGCGCATCCTGTCGTGCACAGACCTGGACACGCTCGATCAGTGGTTCGATCGCGCCCTGAAGGCCACGACCCTCTCCGAAGTCATGTTGAGCGGGTAGTCCGCGCCCACAAGTCCCGCGAGGCGAGCACCGCGCCGCCGACGATGAACAGACAGGCCAGGGCCAGCTCCACACTCGGGCTCGCCCTTCCCGCCAGGATGAGCAGCAGCGTGGAGAGCAGCGGCGTGGCGTAAGAGAGCCCGCCCAGCGCCTTGATGTTCCCCCGCTTCATCCCCACATCCCAGACGAAGAACGCCAAGCCCGTGGGCCCCACGCCCATGAGCAGCAACACGCCCCACTCCGCCGGGCTCGGCCACACCGTGCGCTCGAACACCCCGTGACACAGCGCCGCGAGCACCGCCGTCGCCCCACAGAAGCCTCCCACCGTGTCCGTGGGCACCGCCCCAAAGCGGCGCGACAGCACCGAGTACGCCCCCCACGTCACCGCGCACGCGAGCGCCGAGGCATACCCCGCCGCGTACTCCGCCCGGAACGCCACGCGTCCCCCGCCCGTCACCAGCAACAACGAGCCGCACAGCCCCAGCACCACCCCAGCGATGTGCCACCACCGCAGGCGCTCGCCCGGCAGCAGCGCCGAGAACAGCACGATGAGCAGCGGCCACAGGTAGTTGATGAGGTTCGCCTCCACCGGTGGCGCCGTCTTCAGCGCCAGGAAGTAGAAGAAGTGGTAGCCGAACAGCCCACCCACCCCCATGCCCCACACTGCGGCCGGCTGGCGCAGGTGGCCGGCAATGTCCTCGCGGAACAGCACCCACTTGCCCACGCACAGCAGGAACGCGATGGCGAACGAGATCGCCACAATCTCGAACGGAGGAATGTCCCCCGTCCCCGTCGTCAGGAACGCCAGGCACGCCCAGAGCAGAATGGCCACCGCGCCAATCGCCGTGGCGCGAGCCGTGGAAGCAGCAGAGGAGAGGGCCATGACGCGCCCCTCCTTATATACGGTGCACGGAGCGCCGCTACGCCTGGGTATCGGCCTCCCGCATCCGCAGCAGCGAGGCCGACTGGTACTGGCTGGCCTCGCGGAAGGCCAGCTTCGCCGAGCTGTCCGCCTCCAGCTTCGCCTGCACGGACTCAGGCAGCTGCGCGTACAAATCCTCCCCCAGGAGCTCTTCAATCCGGTCCACCGACGTGCGCGAGCTCTCCAGGAAGCGAGCGATGTTGTCCGTCCCCTTCGGCGCGTCCTTCACGTTGGGCACCATGTACGCGAACATGCTCAGGTTGCCGTTGGGCAGCTCCAGCAACACCGTCTTGAAGTTGTGCGTCGGCACGGCGATGCGGCGCGCCTCGTTGCCAATCGTCTGGAGCGCCTCGGGCGGCAGCGACTTGCCCTGCGCATCCAGGTACAGGTTGCCCGTCATCACGTACGCCTTGCCGCCGGTGGTGCTCACCAAGTCCCGCACCGCGTCCTCCAGCGTCGCCCACGACTGCTGGTTCACGTTCGGGTACTGCGGCGCCATGTTGCTCATCAGGTGGCTCTCGTCCATCGCCGCCTGATCCGGCGAGTCCGCCGCCGGCTTCATGTGCCCGCGATCGAACCCCGAGCCCCGGTAGTCCGTGCCCTTCACCCCGCTCGAGCCCAGCTCGGGGTCCGCCTCGAACTGGCTCTTGTCCCGGTCCACGTCGAGCGGCCGCTCCTCCAGGTCCGCCGCCGACAGCATGTGGCTCACGAACGAGGGCACGTTCTTCGCCTCGTCCAGCGAGACGCGCATGTACTCCTTCAGCAGCTCCCGGCCGCGGCCCTCCGAGCCGGGCGGCCGCAGCGGATCCACCTCTCCCGCGCTCTCGGCCACCTTGCTCTCGAACATCGCGCTCTTCTGATCCGGCACCCACTGCACGTCCTGCACCTTGCCGGCCTTCACCTCGGTGAAGAAGGAGTCCAGCTCCGTGCGCGACACCTTCCCGTCCCCGCTCAGGTCCGCCCGGCGCGCCACCGCGTCCTGCCAGTCACTGTCGAACGCATCCACCGCCAGCGAATTCGCACCGCCCGCCAGCTTCTGCTCCAGCGCCTTGCGCTCCTGCTGCAGCGCCGTGGACGTCAGGAAGCGCGCGTCCCCCGGGTTCTGCAGGTAGCGGTCCACCTCCGCCGCCGACACGCTGCCGTTGTCCCGGCGCGAGCTCGTGGGGCTCGCCGCGTCCGCCGCCTTCAGCAGATCCGCCTGCCAGCTCCCCTCCTTCCAACCGAACTTCTGCTGCAGCTCGGAGATGGGCACCTCGCGCGCCGTGGAGCGCTGCCAGGACGTGCCGGACACGCTCGTCCCCGGCGTAATGGACGCCACGAGCGAAGGCGCAGCGCTCTTCGGGGGAATCTGCATCGGGCGGGCCTCCTGAGGCGCCCTTCCAAAGGGGAGGAAGGAAGGTAAAGAGTTATCGCTCTTAACTCGTGAGAAGTTTCCTCACATGTAGGCTCACCTGTAAAGACAGGGACTTAGCGGATGCGGTCCGCCTGGGCCCGCTGAACGGTCTGGACGATGCGCGCCTCGGCCTGGAGCCGCTCCACATAGGCGGCAGGGAGGAAGGCGCGCTCGGCGGCCCGGGCATGGGCCTCGAGGAAGGCCACACTCACCACGCCCTGCGGAGCCTGCCCCGGAGCCGGTGGCGTGAAGGCTCGCGCGGAGAGCGTAGCCCCGGAGGCCGTGCGCACCCGCACCATGCGCTCCTCGGCCGCCTGCGCCAGCGCCGACTCCAGCCGCGCCACCACCGTCCAGGTATGCGCGGGCATGCGCCGCAGCAGCCCCAGCACCTTGCGGCCCGGCGCATCCACCAGCCGCGCCACCCGCCCGCCCCACTCCGCGGCCTGCGCGTCATAAAGGAGGTCCACATCCAGCGCCTCGGCCAGCTCCCCATCCGGCAGCGGGAGGACGGGCAGGTTCCGGAGCCGCTCGCGCGCCACATCCGGCGAGAGCGAGAGCGCGAAGGCGAACCAGGGCAGCGGAGGAGGGCCGGACATGGCCTCAGTCTACTCCTCGCCCTTGCCTCTCGGGGCCGGAGGAGCATCCGGCTCGGTGATGGTCTGCCAGCGCGCCGTCTCCTCCGGACCGGGGCGGCCCTCCAGCAGCTCGTGCGGACGGAACATGCCCTTGTAGCGCAGCGAGGCGCAGCCCCTCACGCGATAGCCCAGGTACATGTGCGGCAGGCCACGCTCGTGGGCGAGCTCCACCTGCTTCACGATGTTGGCGGTGCCCAGCGAGTACTCCGCGTAGGCCGGGTGATAGAAGAAGTACGCCGCGCTCCACGAGTCCGCCGTCTCGTCGCACAGGCCCACGGCAATGAGCTTCGGGCCGCCCTCGGCCTCGTCGTCATACCAGGCCACCTCGCGCGCGCACGGGTGGGGGAAGGCGAACTGGAGGAAGTACTCGCGGGCCGTCAGCTCCGAGGCGGGCCAGTCCCGGGCCTCCTCCCGCCAGCCGTGCCACGCGTGGTAGAGCGCCAGCCGCTCGGGATCCACCTTGGGGATGCCCACCTCCACGCGGAAGTGGGAGCAGGCGGCGCGGGCGCGGCGCTGGCTGCGGTTGGGCCGGAAGGTGGCGGTGGGAATGCGCAGGGTGACGCACTCGGAGCACGCCTGGCACGCGGGCCGGAAGTACACCGGGCCGAAGCGGCGCCACCCGCGCGAGAGCATCGCCTCGAACTCCTCGGGCGACACGTCCATCATCACCATCTGCTCGAGCGAGGCCTGCTGGTCGGGCAGGTAGCTGCACGGTCCGGGCGGCTCCGTGTCGTGGTGGACGATCTTCGGCGGCATGGGTACCCCATTGATTCAGGGTGGGGATGCTCCTTGTCAAGCACCCACCGGTTGCTCGGCGGGCAATGAAGCGGGAACAGCACACACGGCTCGGGTGTCCACCTCGCGTGCAACTCAGCTCATCACCTGTCTCTCGCTGCCTCGGGGTGCTGCTGGTGGGGTGGACTGTCCTCTCCCCGCCAGCCCAGGCCGCCGAAGCGTCCGCCGTGGACGCTTTCGAGGCGTACCTCCGCCCGCCCGCGCCTCCCGCGGATGGCTTCGAGCCCCTGCCTGGCGCCTCGCGCTCTCCAGCCGGGAGCGAGGTGCGTGCCCTGGCGCACGGGCGTGTGGCGGAGGTGGGCGCGGAGGGCCGCTCGCTCACGCTGGATCACTTCTATTACGAGAACCACGAGCTGCGGCATGTCCGCTCGGAGTACGCGGAGCTGGAGGGCGTGACACTGCGCGCCGGCGCCTCGGTGACGCGCGGGCAGCCCCTGGGCCGGGTGGGCACGAAGGGGCGCCTCGCGGTGTCACTGCATGCCGAGAAACGTCTCTCGGCCGCCGAGGCCCGGAGCTTCACCGAAGCCCGAGCCCGCCTGCCGCTGCCCGGGAAGGAGCCGGTGCTGCTGCTCGTCTCCCAGGCGAGCAACGAGCTGCGGCTGTACGAGCGAGGCCGCGAGGTGTCCCGCGTGGAAGTGGGCTTCGGGCAGGCCGAGGGCCGCAAGCAAGTGCGCGGAGACAACCGCACGCCCTCGGGCATGTACTTCGTGGTGCAGAAGCACCGGGGCCGCTTCAGCGGAGCCTACGAGGCCTACTACGGCGGCCACTGGATCCGGGTGAACTACCCCAACGCGTATGACGCGGAGCGAGGGCTGACCCAGGGCCTCATCACCCGCGAGGCGCGGAACCGGATCGCCCAGGCCTGGGAGGAGCGCAAGGCGACGGACGCCTCGACGCGGCTGGGCAGCGGCATCGGCTTCCACGGGTGGGCAGGCGAGTGGTCGCTCGAGGAGACAGGCGGCCGGCTCTCCTGGGGCTGCATCGTCCTGCACAACCCGGACATCGCTCGCCTCTTCGACCAGGTGCCCGAGGGCGCGATGGTCATCCTCTTCTGAGCGAGGCGCGGCTACGCGCTTGCTCCCCTCTGCCCCCGCTCCTCGCGAAGGCTCGCGGAGGCAGAGAAGGCCACCCGGGGAAGGCGCAAGGTGAAGCAGGAGCCCTTGCCCAGCTCACTCTCCACCTCGATGTGCCCGCCCTGCGCGGTGACGATGCCATGGGCCACCGCGAGCCCCAGCCCCATGCCCTTCCCCGGAGGCTTGGTGGTGAAGAACGGCTCGAACAGGCGGCGCCGCGTCTCCGGCGACATCCCTGTTCCCGTGTCGCGGATCTCCACCCGCACCTCCTCCCCCTCGCGGCGCGTGGACAGCCGGACCGTGCCCCCGGGCGGCGTGGCCTGTCCCGCGTTGACCAGCAGGTTCAGCAGCGCCTGGCCAATCTGCCGGGGCCGGCCCACCACCGTCCCCACCTCTCCCAGCGCCACCTGCACCTCGCAGTGGCTCAGCTCCCTGTGCGCGAGGCGCAGCGCCGTCTGCGCCTCGGCGTTCAAGTCATACTCGGCCGGAATCTCGGGGTCTCCCCGGGCAAAGTGCCTCAGGTCCGACACGATGGCGTTCACCCGCTTGATGCCATCCAGCGTCTCCGGCAGCACCTCGTCCACGTACTCCTTCAGCGGCTCGGCCAGCACCGGCTGAAGCTGCAGCTCCTTGTAGAGCGAGCTGACGTTGCTGGTGACGAAGGCCATCGGGTTGTTGATCTCATGGGCCACCCCCGCGGCCATCATGCCCAGGCTGGAGAGCTTCTCCTGCTGGAGGGCCCGCTCGTGCATCACCCGAAGCTGGTCCTGCGCCCGCGCGAGCTGCTCGCGCCGCGCGATGACCTCCTCCAGCGTCTGCTGCAACAGCTCCGCCCGCTTCGCACTCAGCAGGAAGCCCAGCACGCCAATGATGCTGAAGGCCAGGGGCTGGTACGGATCACACCCGCTCCACAGGGCCGCTCCATCCATGACGGCCATGAGCAACACCGCGCGGACCCACCCCCACCGATCCAGCCCATGGAGCCACAGCAGGATGAAGGGGACATAGATCCACAGCAGCAGGCTCCACCCGGCCCACAGCCCGATCGCCACCAGGGTGCCCGCGTTCACCCCCAGCCGGATCCACTCCGTCACGCTCGGGCCCCACCGCTGGACGCCAAACCGCGCCAGCAGGCCGTTGGCGGTGAAGCGCACCACGGACGCCACGAAGACAAAGCCGAACACGTCCCACTGCCCCAGATACTGGAACGTGACCGACAGGGAGAGCACCAGCCCTCCCTTCATCTGCAGGGGATGAAGCCTTCTCAGGAGCTGCTCGGGGTCCACCACCCGGGGCTGGACCTCCGGTGAAGTACTCATGGACTTGCTCCGAACCTACCTCGGGCGGCCTCAGCACGAGCGCGCCGCTCAGCCACCCTCACCATAATTTTTGAAGTATAGTGGGCCGGCGACTCCTGGGGAAAACCACGACCGGGACACCTTTCGTCCGTGTGGAAGGGGTCTGGCACATCACGGGGGAAGCGGTTTAAGTGAGCCTTCTCGGTGTTCTCCCCTCCCCCATGAGCCACTCCGCCAAAGCCGACATCAAGGTCGGCACCATCCTGCGCGACACGTACGAACTCACCTCGCTGCTTGGGAAGGGGGGCATGGGCTCCGTCTTCCTGGCGCGGCACCTGCGGCTGCCCGGCAAGCAGGTGGCGGTGAAGGTGCTGCTCCACAGCGATGACTTGACCGAGGAGCAGTACGCGCGCTTCCGCCGCGAGGCGGAGATCGCCTCACAGCTGGGGCATCCCAACATCGTCGAGGTGGTGGACTTCCACAGCCTGGAGGACGGCACGCCGTACCTGGTGATGGAGTACCTGCGCGGCGAGAGCCTGGCGCACCGGCTCCGCAAGGGCCGGATGTCCCTGCGCGAGGCGTTCTCGATTGCCCGGCAGATGGGCTCGGCGCTGCAGGCGGCGCACCGCGCGGGCGTGGTGCACCGCGACTTGAAGCCCGCCAACGTGCACCTGGTGCCCACGGACTCCGAGGGCATGATCGTCGAGCGGGTGAAGCTGCTGGACTTCGGCATCTCGAAGTTGATGGGCTCGCAGACGCTGCAGACGCAAGAGGACGTGCTGATGGGCACGCCCCGGTACATGGCGCCCGAGCAGGCCATGGGCCGCAACCGCGAGGTGGATGCGCGCTCGGACATCTTCGCCTTCGGCTGCATCGTCTACGAGATGCTGTGCGGGGACTCGCCGTTCGCGGGCGGCACCATCGCCGAAGTGGTCTACCGCGTGGTGCACGAGCAGCCCGAGTCGCTGGCCTCGCGCGTGCCGGACCTGCCAGGCCGGGCGGTGGCGGCGGTGGACCGGGCGCTCGCCAAGCAACCGAAGGACCGGTACCAGGACGTCGCCACCTTCATCGCCGAGCTGACGGGGACGGCGCTGCAGAGCCTCGCGGGGCTGGGGCCGGACCCCACGCCCATGCCGCCGCGCGGAGCGGCGCGCCAGAGTGAGCCGTCCTTGGACGAGAACGCCACGGACGCCACCTTCGTCCCCTCGCGCCTGGACGGCACGGGCCAGGTGGGCGCGCTCCCACCGGCGGCAGCGGCGGCCTTGGCCACGCCAGATCCAAGCCTCGAGAAGGGCTCGACCCTGGAAGCGTTCCGGATGGCCACGCCGCAGCCCGCGGCCCAACAAGTCGCTCCGGCCTCTCCGCCCTCGATGAGCGTCTCGCGCCGCCCGACGGACATGGAGCTGCCCGCGGTGGGCGCTGCCGCCGTCCAGCCCGCGGCTCCCACGCCTGCGCCGCAGGCTCAGCCTCAGCCGGTACCCACGCCCGCCCCCGCGAGCGCGCCCGCAGGCCGCTCGAAGTTCCCGCTGATCCCGGCGGCGGTCGCGGGCGTGGTGCTGGTGGGCATCCTCGCCGTGGTGGGAGGCAAGGTCTTCAAGCCCTCCACACCGGACACGCCCCCGCCCACCCCAGTGGCTGAGACTCCGCCGCCCGAGGTGAAGCCTCCCGTGGTGGCGGAGCCCACCCCGCCCGCTCCCACGGCTCCTCCGGCGACGACTCCGCCCGCCACGACTCCGCCTGGCATGGCCACATCGGACACGGCTCCTCCGGTCACGACTCCTCCTGCCACGGCCACCGGGACCACGAAGCCCACGGCGCGTCCGGGGAAGGCCGAGAACATTCCTCCAGAGCTGCGCGAGGAGCTGGACAAGGCAGAGCAGGCGCTGAGCGCCGGGCAGCTGGATGACGCGCTGCGGATCGCCCAGCGGACCCTTCGGACGCAGAAGACCGAGGCCGCGCTCCTCGTGATGGGCCGCGTCTACTGTCAGCGCCATGATGTAGGCAACGTGAACGCGCAGCGGCGCCAGCTGTCCGCGGACGGCCAGCGCAAGCTGACGGCCTACTGCAGGAAGTACGAGAACTAACACGGAAGGCTGCGGGCACCTGAGAAGCAGGCGCCCTCGTCCCCACAGGGAGGGGGACACAACATGAGAAGCATCCTGGCAACGGTCATCGCCGTGGGCGTGCTGTCGGGCACGCCCGTGCTGGCGGCTGCGCCGGTGGGAACCGGCAAGGTGTACTCGGGCTCCGAGGGCGAGGTGGTGGCAGTCATCCCGCTCACCACCGCGGGCCCCAAGGGCGAGAAGCAAGTGCTGCTCTCGGTGCAGGGCACGGACAGCGAGTTCGACGGCAAGTCGATGCTCCACGTGGTCCACGAGCAGAACAGGGGCGTGGACTACATCACCCAGTACAAGGGCGAGGACTTCTACACGCTGATCATGCGGGAGGCCTACGGCTCGAAGAAGTACGAGGTGTGGGTGCCGGGCCGCCGCAAGGCCATCATCGTGTCGTTCGACGAGAAGCGCACGCAGGCGCTCAAGGGGGAGGACGCCTATGGGCAGTACGAGAAGCTGAAGAAGGACGGCACGCTGGCGAAGCTGGCGGCGTTCAACCGCCCAGAGCGCGAGGCCGGCCAGCAGGAGGGCTTCACGAAGGCCCTCAAGGAGATGAACGAGGCCTGCGGCACGCAAGTGACGGCCACCATCGACTGGAAGAGCGTCACGGACGACATCATCAAGCGCTACAGCATCGCGTCGTACTGCGGGAACCCGCTGGAGTCGCTGGGCAAGCTGTGCGGCACGCCGGTGGGCAAGCGGGTCATCTCGGCGAAGGTGAAGCAGTACCGCTGCCAGTTCGGCCCGGAGATGAAGCTGGAGCTGAACGGGAGCGCGGTGAGCTTCACCACGCAGCAGGACGCTTCGAACCAGGAAGAGTACGCCACGAAGTTCTTCAAAGAGAACCTGTAGCCGGAGCCATGCACATGAACACTCGACGACTCATCGCCGCGGCCGTGGCCTTGCTCTCGGGGACCTCGTGGGGAATCGAGCCCCCATGGGGCAAGGGCGAGAAGCTGGGAGAGCTGCTCATCCTGGAGCAGACAACGGTCTGCACGGACGGCAAGGGCCACTACGTGGTGGTGGCGCCGGAGGAGCAGAAGGGCAAGCAGCTGTTCTACGGAGACGGGAAGGCGTTCGTGCAGGTGGCGCCGCCGCCGTTTGGTGCCTCGGGGACGCACTTCTTGGAGCCGCGCTTCTTCGCCAAGACGGCGAACCCGAACTTCCGCGGGATTGATTGGCGGGTGTTCTCGGAGGTGGAGGTGGACGCGGAGAAGAAGACGTGCGCGGTGCGGTGCGGCGAGCGGAGCACGCCGTGGACGGTGATGGAGCCGGAGCAGGCGCAGAAGCTCGTCACGGCGGCGAAGTACGAGAAGAACCCGCAGCAGTACGAGCCGTACGCACTGCTGCGTGACACGAAGGGCAACTACTACCTGGTGGAGAAGGGCTTCCAGCCGGAGGATGAGAAGAGCTTCCGGGTGCACGTGGGGCCGAAGGGGAGCCTGAAGCGTCAGGAGATGAAGGACATCGTCTCGGACTCGGAGGGACAGATCTTCTCGACGAAGAAGGGGGACTTGCGTCTGTTGGTGGATCGCGCGCAGTCGCCGCTGTGGATCGAGGGCGCCAAGAAGAAGGTGGAGCTGAAGGTGGTGCCCATCACCGAGAACCTGCCGATGATCTACAACGAGCTGGGAGTGTACGCGGGGGCCCGGCTGGGCACTCCGTGCGACGACCAGTGACACGCGAGTGAGACGCGTGAAGAGGCTCCCGGTGCTGGGCTGGGTGCTCTTCCTCGGCGCATGCGCCGGGGTGGAGCGGCGGGGAGTGCCTCGGGTGTACGGGCAGACGCTGGACTCGGAGACCAGCGCCTGCGCCCGCTTCCCTGCGCAGTGCCCGGGTGCGGCAGGGAGAGAGGCGGAGGCGCTGGCGGCCCGTCAGCGCGTCGCCGAGGCCGGGGCCATGCTGGGCTCGGCGGCCGCGGCCTTCTACCTGGAAGACAAGGCGCAGCAGGCCCGTGTCGAGGAAGCCATCCTCGACTGCGTGAAGGACGCGGACTACCAGCTCAACGAGCGTTACTTCGGCGGCAGCCCTACGCGAGAGCAATGCGCCGAGGTGGTGGGGCGGAACGCGCGCGGTGAGCCCGTGACACGGGCCATGCAGTTGGGCCGGGAGAAGCACCAGCTCGCGCTGGAGTGCATCCAGAAAAAGCTCCAGGAGCTACGGCCAGGGGGCTTCAGCCTCGAGCAGCGCTATCGTCTGAATGAGGGCAGCGGGAAGTGGGTACCGCTCAGCCGGAGTCAGGTGGAGGCCCTGCTGCGCGCAGGAGGCAAGGGGCTGGTGGGAACGATCGAGCCAGACATCGTCATCCACACGGGCAATGCGGCTGAGGTTCTGGACGTCCTCGACCTGAAGTTCCCTTGTCCGGGAACCAACCCGCCCAAATGGAATGAATACGGCAATGGGCATCCTTATGAAAACCTCACCCAGGGCCAAGCTTACGAAAGAGCCTTTGGAGTCAAACCGGCCCGCGTGGCACCCCACTGGGATATCCAGCGACCCAAAAAATGAGCCTGCACTATCCACGCGTTCGAGTCCACGCAAGCCACGGCGCGCTGATCATTCGTGATGGTTTGAAGATCTGCTTCTATATGCGCCGCTCCAAGTATGAGATCGCACGGGAGGTGATGCGCTCGTTCGAGATATACCTGCACGCCGTGGGGCCTCAGGCTCTGGCTTGGTATAATGATCACCAGGGGGACTGGGGGTATCTGGACACCACGTCTTGGCAAACCTTCAGGCGCGATCTTCTAGCGTCGAACTGGTCCCACCATGAATTGACGCACGACCCGTCAGGCGCTCCTTCATTCCATTTCACGTATTCCTGCCAGTCGCTGGGTCAGCTCTTCGAGCCCAATCCTCCCTTGGTATCGTCGGTGGGCTTCTGCTTCCCAACCGAGTTTCTCGAAGAGCAGGGTCCTGGCCACGTGCGTGAACTCGCCCTGGAGCTTGCCGCTGCTCTCCCCTACGACTCAGGCCATGCCGGCCTCTTCTTCAACTCCATCCTGGGCTATCGGGAAACGGAAGAAGCCCTCAGCCGCTTCTGTCTGCGCTACCCCGGCATGGACATCGGTGACGTGGAATCCATCGCCGAGGGGCTCAACGGACGGGTGAAGGGACCCTCGTGGCTGACCTTCCTCGGCCAACCCGTGCTCGGCGAGCTCGGCGGTGTCGAGGGGCTGCGCGCCCGCCTCTCCTCCCCCGGCACCACTGTCGAGCCACTGGAGGGAGACCGGGCCGTCATCACCCTGGGCACATGGCCGGAGGCGGGCGACACCGAGGCCGGCCACAACCTCCCCGAGTACCGGGAGCTGGCGCGTGTGCTGGAGCCCTGGCTGTACCACTCGGGCGGCGGGTACTACTTCCCCCAAGACATCTGGCAGCGCTGGGAGCGCCGGTTCCTGGATTGAACCGGCGCCCCTCCCCTGCGCTAGTTGTTCGTGACCGTCATCACGCCCAACTGCGTCGGCGAGAACACCAAGTCCGGGTTGGTGTTGGAGCCCGCCCCGTCCTTGTCGCAGTACGTCCACTTCAGCCCGTTGTCCTGGCTGAACCGATACGTATACGCGTAGGTCGCCGCCGTGGCCGGCGCCGTGAACGAGCCCATGAACTCGTCGTCGTTGCCCACCTGCACGTTGTACGTCGCCGGGAAGAACTTCCAGGAGTTGTTGCTCCTGGGATCCGAGCCGTTGTTGCCATAGCCCACCTCGGCCAGGATGCCCGCGGGCGGCCCTGGGGGCTCCGTGATACCCGTCTCGTAGATGCGGCCATAGATGACAGGCGTCACCGTGCTCCTCACCACCGAGAGCGTGGTGGGGGACTGGAGGTTGCAGAAGTCCGCCTCCAGGACACTGTTCGTCTCGTTCTCGTTGCCCGTGTACGTGAACCCTCTGCTCAAGATGAACGGGCCAGAGGCTCCCACGCTCGCCGCCGGCGTGAAGGTCACGTCCACGACGCCCACTGCACCCGCGTTGGTGACGGCCGTGCAGCTGGCGGTGGTGGGGGTGCTCACGGAGCACAGCACCGAGCTGCTGCCGCCGAACTGCGCCCGCATCGTCGGCGCGAGATCCGTTCCCGTCACCACGATGCCGTTGGCACCCGCCGTGGCCGGGCCGTCATCCGGGAACAGGCTCGTCACGGTGAAGTTCGCCAGATCGTTCGGCAGGCCCGGCGTCGGAGACGGATCCGTCCGGAAGTCATTGCGGTTGTTGTCCGTATCCGCGCTGCCCGGCGAGCGCGCCAGCGACGAGGACCAGGAGCCCGTAGTGGAGACGTAGACCGCGATGGTGCCCTCGTACATGGCAAAGCCGTTGTCCGCCGTATTGGTGTCCAGGGTAGTGCCCGAGACGTCCTGGCCCAGCACATCCAGAAGGGCGGTCCCTGCGGCGTTGATGAGCTGCACCGAGTCTCCGCCGAAGTTCTCGAGGTCCACGTTGTTCGCCCCGACGTCCACCCCGGCCACGAAGTTCGGGACGAGGGTCTGCCCGCTCGGGTTGAGGTCGGCGATGAGGAGGATGCCGTCCGCCGGGAACCGGGTCCCTGCGGGGATCGTGTACGGACTGAACGACTCATTGTTGGCGCCCGCGGCCGTGGTCCCGGCCCGGCCCTCCACGTCGGCGATCTTCGCACCGCCGATGACGGAGCCTCCGGGACCCGCAAGCTCGATGAACACCAGGCCGTTATCGGTCGAGGGCGCATCGAGGTAGACCTCGTTGATGACCGCCACCTTGCAGCTGCCGTTGGCCGCGCCCGCGGTGTTCGTAACGCGAGAGCCCCTCACGCCGCTCCCGTAGAAGCTCACGCACCAGTTCGTGGCCGTGTCATTGCCCGCTGCGGACAGGCTCTCCGGATCCAGCTGGGTGGAGCTGCCCGCGAAGCCGACGAAGTCGCTCGCCGCCAGCGGGGTATTCGGATCGCTCTTGAACGCACGGAAGTCCACCACGTCCTGCAGGTTGCCCGCGGGCGGCGCCGCGTAGAGCGCCAGCGCATCTCCCGTGTCCGCCAGGGAGAACGAGGTGCCGGGCGCGCCGTAGACGAAGCCCACGCCGCCCGGAATCGAGCCGGACGGGTTGGCGATGCCGTACAGGCGGCCTCCCGCAGTCACCACCACCGCCGTGCCCGCAGTGCCGTTCGGATCGCTGGGAGCGCGGAGGTCCACCTCCACGCCCGCGGCATTCCGGAACGTGTAGCCATGCACATCGATGTCCGCGGCGGTGGTGTTGTGCAGCTCGATGAACTCCGAGCCGAGCGCGCTGAACTCGCTGATGACGATGCTGCCGGCCTGGCTCCCCGCCGTCACCGGCCCGCAGCTGCCAGCGCCGCACGTCTCATACGATTGGCAGGCAGTCTGAGCCGGCGTGTCCCGGCACACGCCCGCGCCATTTTCGACCACGCAGGCGGAGGTGTAGCCGATGGCCGTCCGTCCATCCGCCGAGCAGGTGCCCGCCGGCGGCGTGCACGTGACCCCTCCACAGGGATCGCCGCCACCCACCTTCGGGCTGTTCGACAGGCTGTAGTTCCCCGCGCCGTCGGTGACCTTGAGCGCGAAGTAGTGGTCGACGTTGAGCGTCAGGCCCATGACGAGGGTCGACTCCGCGCTGCCAGGCTCCTGGGGCGACGGGGCGACGGCGACCAAGCCGGCGTTGAACTGGTCAAGGTTGGTGATGGGCGTGGTCGCGTAGCGCAGCTCCTGGGTCGCGGCCTGGCCCAGGTTGCCGTCATCGCCCACCGTCGTCCATGTCACCCGAACGGTGCTGGGGGTGAGGACGGTCACGGCGATCACCGCGGCGGCCGGGGCCAAGTTATCGGTGATGGTGAACGTCGAGCTCGTCCCCTGCGTCAGCGTCCCGCTGGTGGCCACGAGCTGGAAGCCATTGCCCTCCTGATCCACCGAGAGGTCTGAGAAGGTGGCCTCGCCGCTCACCGGATCCACGTTCCGCGTGCCACTCAGTGTGGCGGCGGCGTCGCCACCGGAGAGGCTCACGGACACCTGGGGGCTGGAGGCCGGGGTGGCGTTGCCATACGCGTCCGTCACCTGCACGCGCACTGCCGCGAGCGTCGTCCGCACGGTGCCGTTCGCCGGCTGCCCGGAGAAGGCGAGCCGGGCCGGGCTGGCTGCCACCACCGTCTTCGAGGCGGTGAGGGGGCTGCCGGAGAGCCCGTGCGCCAGGCTCAGGGTCTGCGTGCCCGCCGTCCGCAGCTCCACGGAGAGCGAGGCCGTGCCCGCGTTGCTCGCGCCAAAGGTGAAGGCCCCCGGCAGCACCGCTTGGGGATCCGAGGAGGTCAACTGCACCGTCCCCGTGAAGCCCGTGGCCACGTTGTTGGACGCGTCATACGCCGTCGCGGTCACGGAGAACGGCGTGCCTGCGATGACGTCCCCCGGGGGCACGGTGAACTCCAGGCGCGTGGCGGGGTTGCCGGGGCTGATGAACTCCACGGTGGGCTGCGCGCTCAGCACCACCGGGCCTCCCTCCGCATCCACCGAGGCCTTCACCTTCTTGGTGCCAGGGCGGGTGGACGCCAGCGTCGCCGTCAGCACGCCCTGGGGGTTCGTCTGGCCCGAGGCCGGCGCCAGCATGTTGCCCTCGCCGGAGACCTCCAGCCGCACCGTGCGGCCCGAGAGCGCCGTGCCGTCGGCCTTCACCACGGTGACTGTGAGGGTGACGATGTCCCGGCCGTCCGCCAGGACGTTGGCGGTGCGGCTCACCTCTACTTTGGAGAGCGCCGCATCTGGCAAGTCAGGAGTTGGGAGAGGAGGCTGTGGGTCGCTGCCGCCACAGCCGGCTGCACCCACGATGAGCACGGCCAGCGTGAAGCACCAGCCGAGCGAGAGGGGACGAGATGCCATACATGCCTCGAGGTGGAAGGAACGCTCGCGCCGAAGGGGAGCCAGCGCAGAACCGTCGATCTTCTACCCGAGTGTCTGCGGTCGCAGAAAGGCCTACTCTTCGAGGGTCCGAATCGCCCCGTGGCCCGAGGAGCAAGTTACAGCCGGGTCTTCATCTTCCACCACAGCAGCCCCACGAAGGAGTCGGGGATCCTCTCGGGAAGTTCAGGAAGATCCGCTCCTCGTGCGGGCGGGGGAAGCGGGCGCTCGGGCTCGGACGAGGGCAGCGGCTCGGAGCTCACCAGCCCTCGGCCCTGGCGCTCCAGTACCGCGGCAAAGGAGCGCTCCGGCGGCATGCGGGACTCGATGGCGGCAGCGCCGGAGACGCGCTCGGTGGCCCGGACGCGGGAGACGACGTCCGCGCTCTCGACGCGGGGCAGGCCGGAGATGCGGCCTACGGGGCTGCGTCCCTTGTATCCGTACCCCATCTCGCGTCCTCCTGGGAGCAAGCGTAGCGGGCCGCTGCCTTTTCGGCCACCCCTTCACTTGGGGCGGGGAGCGAACCCCCAGCGCGCCAGGTCCCAGACGAGCGCCGTGCAGTCCCGGTGCCCCGTGACCCAGACATTGCGGTCTGGAGAGAAGCCCTGGCTCTCCGTCTCGGGCACGAGCACGAGCGTCCGGGGCTCCTCTCCCGTCATGGTGTCCTCCGCGCACAGGGCGGGATTGCGCCACGGGACGTAGAGCAGCTGACGCCCATCGGGAGAGACCTCCAGCAGGTGCGAGCGGGCCCTGCGCGAGGTGAGCAGCCGGCCCGTCTCCGCGTGCCAGATCTGCAGCATGGGCTGGCCGGGACCGTCGTCATGGGAGTCCGAGTCGAGCAGCCCCACGGACAGCAGCCGCCGCG
This sequence comes from Hyalangium minutum, assembly GCF_000737315.1. Taxonomy (GTDB): domain Bacteria; phylum Myxococcota; class Myxococcia; order Myxococcales; family Myxococcaceae; genus Hyalangium; species Hyalangium minutum. Next base: position 957,269 of record NZ_JMCB01000006.1, on the reverse strand, counting down.
CATCCGGGAAGAAGCGCACGTGGTGCACGGAGGAATCCGGCGCACGGACCTCGTGCGCCTTGCGGCCCTCGGGCGCGCTCCAGAAGCGGATCGTCCCATCCATGGCGCCCGCCACCAGCCACTGCCCGTCAGGCGAGCAGTCCAGCGCGGTGAGGTGCTCCGCGCCGCTCTCGAGCAGTCGCCGCCGCTTGCCGCTGGGCACGGCCCACACGGCGATGTCCCCGCCCTGATCCGCGCACGACGTCAGCCACCCGCCATCCGGGGAGAAGACCAGGTCCTTGAGGCGGGCGGCATGCGCGGGGAAGGAGTGGAGCACCCGGCCCTCGCCACGGGACCAGAGGTGGATCTGTCCCTCGGCGGTCCCCACTGCGAGCCACCGCCCGTTCGGAGAGAAGCGCACGCAGCTCTGGGCAGAGGTCAGCGGAAGCTCTCCCAGGTCCTGCCCCCAGGCGAGATCCCAGATGCGCACGCTGCCGAGGTCATCCGAGGTCGCCGCGAGCGCCCCATCCGGAGAGACGGCCACGGTCCTCACGGGCTGGAAGTGGCTGGCGCGGGCGGGATCCGGCTCGCCCGTGTCGAGGTTCCACGTTCGCAGCGCATATCCCTCGCGAGCCACCACACGTGTGCCATCCCTCGACGCACTGAGCGGGACATACGGATGCACCTCTCCCACGGGCAGCGAGGTGGCGGCGCCCGTGGCCAGGTCTCGCGTCCGCAGCGCGTCGCCATCCAGCCAGGCCAGCCGAGCGCCCGGACCGATGAAGCCGAAGCGGGGACACGGAGCGCCAAATTCCCGGGGCGAAGAGGGTGAGCCCAGGGCGGGCAGCTCCAGCACCGCCTCGCCGCGCTCCACGTCCCAGACGCGGATGACGGGCTCGTCCATCACCGCGCCCGAGGCCAGGCGGGCCCCATCCGGGGAGAAGGCGAGCTCCGCCACGGACTCCATGTGCCCCATGAGCGGGGGCCGGAGCTTCCGCGCAGCCACATCATAGAGGTGGATCCGGGTATCGCCGACGCTCCAGGCCACGCACCGCCCATCGGCGGACATGGCAACGGCCTTGCGGACGCCGGGCCCTTGGACACTTCCCGTCAGAGGGCGCGCCCGGGCGAACATGCGCCCGGTGGCTGCGTTCCACACACGCACGGCGCCCTGATCATCCACCATGGCCACGCGCTCTCCGTCGGCGGAGAAGGCGGCGTAGTCGGTCCAGGCGGGATCGGTCGCCTCCAGCTGCCGCACGGTGGCACGGGGGTACTCCAAGACGGCGGGCCGTCCGCCATAGAGCTGACAGGCCACGCGGATGCCGTCGGCTGTCCAGCAGATCGCGAGCAGACGCCCCAGCTCATTCGAGAGCGTGCGGAGCGTCTCCAGGTGCCGGCCCGTCCGCGCATCGAGGATGAGGAGCCTGGGCGGGCTGTCGCTGTTGTCCACGAGGATCCGCTCGCCGTCCGGGGAGAACACGGGCGGCAAGGAGCCCTGGCCTGGACGGAAGAAAGTCGTCCCCAGGCGGAGCCGCGCGCCTTCTGGAGGCGTGTCACCATCCCTCTGCCGCACCGTCCTCGCTCCTCTCCCGTATCTCAGCGGCGCCACATCCAGTTGCCATGGGCCGATGCTAGTGCACCCCGGGCGCGACGCGGCAAAAACGAAGGGCCCGGAGCCACTGTGGGCTCCGGACCCTCGTTCACCTCAGGAAGCAGGAGGCTTTAGCGGCTCATTCGCACAGCGGGCTGCCGCTGGTGCCAGCCGGGCAACCCTGGCCGACGCAGTAGTGCACGCCGCTGTCCACCACCGGGTGGTTGTCGGACTGATCGTGCGGCACGTACACGTGGCAGGTGCTCTGGGCGGTGCCGCCCGACGGGCTCGTGATGGCGTAGCGGACGGTGTAGACGCGGCCGTCCCCGGTGCCTTCACGCTCGGCGCGGACCTGCACGAACTTGCCGTCCGCGGAGATGACGATGTCATCGCAGGTGTGGCCGTCGCCGTTGCCGTTCTCGTCCTCCACCTCGTCCGAGCTGACGCCGAGGATGGTGCCGTACTGGTCCGCTGGCAGCGCGCCACCGCACGAGTCCTGCGCCGGAGCCGCGCAGTCGGACAGCGAGATGTTCACGTACTTGTGGTTGGGCGGCCACAGCTCGGTGCCCAGATCCGCGCCCGGGGTGGGCGTGCCGGAGGAGCCCTCGCTGCCCACCGTGACGGGGAACGAGCACGAGGCCGTGTTGCCCTGCCCGTCCGCAGCCGTGCAGGTGACAGTCGTGGTACCCACCGGGAAGCTGGCGCCCGACGCGTGCGAGCAGGTGACCGTCGCCGCGCCGCAGTTGTCCGCCGCGGTGACGTCGAAGTTCGCCACGGGACCGCCCTCCCCGCAGGCGTTGAGGACGATGGGCGCCGGGCAGCTCACGGCTGGCGGCGTGGCATCCACCACGGTGAGGGTGCCCACGCACTGGGCGGTGGCGGCGCCATCGTTGGCCGTCACGGTGACGGGGTGACTGCCCAGGCCGAAGGAGCCAGACGGGGACTCGGTCACGGAGAACGGACCGGGCTGGCCGTCCGGATCATAGCTGCCGTTGTTCACGGAGCCGGTGCCCTGGCACGAGGCGTCCGCGTTGACGGTGACGTTGCGGCAGATGGCGACCGGCGGCTGGTTGGCCGAAGGCGCGCCGCACGAGAAGTCCACGCTGCCCGAGGCGCTGTTGTTGGCCTCGTCGCACTCGGTATCGCGGCCCGCGCCCGTGCCGTCGTCATCCGCGACGAGGAACACCTGGTTGGAGCCACCCGAAGGCTGCGAGCCCACCGACAGCGTCACAGTGGCGGTGCCGCCCGCGGGAATGGGAGAGGGAACGGTCGTCACACCCAGCAGCGAGCCGCCCGAGCCGGGAGCGCCCCGATAGAAGGCCACCTTGAGCCCGGCGGCCACGGCGGTGTCGCCCTGGTTGGCGATGGTGCCAGCGATGTTCAGCGTGGAGCCATCGCACGAGGCGCTCACCTGCGAGACGGCGAAGTCCGGCGCGGCGTACGGGCTCTCGCCATTCCCGAAGTGGTTGGCCACGTTGGAGTGGAAGGTGTTGAGCCGAGGCTGCGTCCAGTAAGTCACTGGGTGAGCGGGGATGGTGCCGTCGTTGTTCACGTTGGTGATGGAGTACGCGTGCTGGTTCCAGATGCCCCGCGTGCGCGCCCAGCCCTCGAGCCGGTCGTGGTACACGCGGATGCCGTGGTAGGGCGCGTAGGCCAAATCATTGGCCGCCACGACGATGTCCGCGGCCAGGTCGCCGTCCACGTCCGCGATGACCGGGTTCTCGTGCGTGGTGCCCGTGCTGTGGCGCGTCTGCCAGCGGATGGCGCCGGTGGCACCGTTGTAGATGCGCAGCGACACCTCGTCCGCGTAGACGAGCTCGAGGTTCCCATCGTCCTCGAAGTCGAACACGCTGCTGCTGGACTTGCCGGAGCTCCAGTCCTGCACGGTGCTCGTCCACTTCAAGGCGCCGTTGGTCTCGAAGACGCTGATCGCGTTCTCGCCCACCACCGCCACCTCGGGCTGCCCATCATGGTCCAGGTCCGCCAGCGTGGGCGCGCCGCCACAGCCGTTGATGCAGCCGCCGGGGATGGTCGCCGTCCACAGCAGCGTGCAGTCGTCATCCAGCAAGCTCACCTTGCCGTGGCCCGACACGACGATCTCACCCTTCGTGTCGCCGTCGAAGTTGCCCACCGCCGACAAGCCCGAGGCGATGGTGGTGTTGGCGCACTTCAGGCTGCCATTGGCGCGGTAGACGGAGCGGCCGTTGATGACCTCCTGGCTGCCGTCACCGTCAATGTCCGCAGCGAAGGACACCGGGCCGGTGTACTGCGCACCGCCCATGCCATCCGAGCCCACCCACTTCAGCGCGCCCGTGTTGCTGTACACGCGGTTGCCGTTGAGGATCTCCACGGTGCCGTCACCGTCGAGGTCCGCCAGCGAGGGCCCGCCCCACTCGTTGTAGTCGAACGCGTCCGGGGCCGTGCGGAACTTGAAGGTGCCGTCGTTCTCGTAGCAGATGATGCCGCGGCCATCCATCGGGATGCCGCAGATCTCCACCTTGCCGTCGTTGTCGATGTCACCCACCGCGATGCTGGCGGCGGCCTTGATGCGGTAGGCCGGATCCGTGACGGTCCACAGGTCATGCCCGTCGTTGCCGCTGATGGCGCGCAGCACACCCTCGCGCCAGTCGAAGTCATCGTTCGGAATGTCCCCGAACGAGCTGAAGATGATGTCCGGGATGCCGTCCTGGTTCACGTCGGCGACGGCCGGCGTCATCATCACCTGGTTGAACTGAGGCAGCACCGGGCTGCCCGTCCAGGCCCACTGAAGCTCGGGCTCGAAGTTCGGCGTGAAAGGCGGCACCACCTCGCAGCGATCATCGAGGTTGGCCGAGCCGCGAGTGTTCGCGTCGTCCCCCGAGCTCGTCAGGCTACATCCTCCTCCTACCGCCAGACCCAGAAGTGCGGCGCCCAGACTTGAGCGCGCGTGGCTCTTCATTCCTTGGTTGCGTCGTCGTTGGGGCATGTCCCATTTCCTCCGTCTTGCTGACCTTCCCCGATTTGTGGCGGCCACTACTCATCACTTCTGGGATTCGAGAACCTTGGCGCACCCGCGTTTCGCGCAACGGGCTTGGAGATCTGCGGCGGAGGTGTAGCGATTGAGTGGTAACAGCACCGGATGTGCGGCGAGAACCCAGGTCTCGCTCGTCCCTGCGCCGCCGTTTCATGTCACTGGGATCCGCTGCGGGTACCGCACGGTGCGTGAAGAGGGATGACGGATTGACGGACCGGATTCGCGGCAACGTCCCCCGGATGATGGGGTGTCAGCCTCTTCACGAGGGGGGCGTCCAGGTGCGGCGCGCGGGGGCCTTCCCGCGTACGCTCGGCTGAGGCCGGCTCTGGAACCGAGAGCCCTCCGAGTCCTCCTCTCCTTCTCGAGGGCTGTCGCCATGTCTCAGGATCGCTTCAAGACGAGCCGCGAGGTCTACCATCGCATTCGCTGGGATCCCCGGCTCGACGCTCGCGAGTTCGTCATCGGCTACGACTCGCACTCCGAGCAGATGGAGGAGATGCCGCTGGAGGCCTTCGTTCCGGACGGAGAGATTCCCTGGCACCGCGTCTGGTACTTCCGCCGAGGCTCCGAGGTGGTGTGGGACCGGGCCAAACGCATCGACACGCTGCACACGCTCATCCCCCCGGAGCCCGAAGCGCCTGCCTCACCGCCACCGCCCCGGCCCCCCGCGCACGAGAAGCACCCCTTTACCCCCATGCCGTTCTACCGCTTCGACTCGAAGACCTCCGCCTGGGTCGAAGCCTCGCCGCCTCCGGCGAGTCCCCCCGAGACGCTGCCAGCACTCACCGAGCTCACGGTCGCGTCGTTCAATGTCCTCTTCGACTTGTACGAGCCGGAGCTGCTGGACACGGGCCGGCGCACGCCTGCGGCCATCTCGCTGCTGCGCTCGATCGACGCCGACATCATCGCGCTGCAGGAGGTCACCCCCTCCTTCCTCCGCGCGCTGCTCGACACGCCGTGGATTCGCGAGCACTTCTTCCTCTCGGATGGTCCGGCCGCCACCACGGTGACGCCGTATGGGGTGGTGCTCCTGTCCCGCTTCCCCTTCGCTTCGCTGGAGCAGTCCATCTTCTCTCGCGACAAGCGGACCATCGCCGGAGAAATCGCGCTGCGCGGAGGGCCGCTGTGGGTGGCCACGCTGCATCTCACGAGCAACAAGGATCCCCACAGCAGCACCACGCGGGCCGCGCAGATCCGCACGGTGCTCCACCAAGCGCAAGCCCTGGAGGCCCGAGGAAGTGAAGCCCCCGACCTGCTGATCCTGGGCGACTTCAACTTCGGCGACGGCGCCCCCGAGGAGCAGTCCTTCGAGGAGGCGGGCTTCAGCGACGCCTGGAAGGTGCTGCGCCCCGGAGAGCCGGGATACACGTACGATCCGGCGAGCAATCGGCTGGCAGCCCAGACCACCTCCGCGGGGCAGAGTCAGCGTTTCGATCACCTGATGATCCGCAGCCCCTCCGGACGGCTCAAGCCTCGCGAGACGAGCCTGTTTGGCGAAGAGCCCCTGTCCGGCCGTCCTGCGCCTGGAGGGGGTCCGCTCTTCGTGTCGGACCACTTCGGGCTGAGCTGCACGCTGGCCCGAGAGACTTCCTCGCGTGAGCGTCCAGCACCTGTGCCCTTGCAAGGTCCTCCCCGAGTGCTCTCGGTGCCGCCCGTGCATCAGTCGGCCGTGGTGCTCATTCCTCCCGAGGAGCTGTGGGGCCCCATCGAGACGCTGCGCTCCAAGTACGACCGGACGTATGAGCGCTGGATGCCCCACGTGACGCTGCTCTATCCGTTCGTTCCGGAAGAGCACTTCGATGAGGCGGAGGCGCTCATCACCGAGGCGCTCCGGGAGCTGGAGCCCTTCCAGGTGACGCTCTCTGGCTTCAGCCACTTCGAGCACCGGGGCAGCGTGACGGCGTGGCTGAGCCCGGAGGATCGCCCTCACGGTGCGATCAAGGCGCTCCAGGCCTCGCTCCAGAATGCACTTCCTCAGTGCGATGAACAGGGCCGCAAGTCGGAGAACGGCTTCACTCCCCACTTGAGCGTCGGGCAGCTCCCGCGCTCGAGCCCCGCGGAGATCCGGCGCACGCTCTCGGCCTGGGAGCAGAACTGGAAGCCCTTCACCTTCGAAGCACATGAGGTGTGCCTGATCAGCCGAAGGGGAGAGGGTCCCTTCGAGGTGCGGCGCCGCGTGCAGCTCGGCGGGGGGAAACGGACAGGCCCAGGTTCGGGCTCGAACTCGGGCTCCGGAACCCCAACGACGAAGAAGCCAGACCCTGCCGAGGGAGCCCCTGCTCCTCAGGAGAAGACGGGGCTCTTGCGCTCCGTGTTGGTGTCGCGCGGGGAGTGGGAGTCCGAGGACGCGCGGCAGAAGCGCACGGAGGCGGTGAGCCGGCTCGAGGCTGTCTGCAGCGGGCTCGGGCTGCAGCTCCACCCCTATGGCTCGTATCTGCTCGGGACGGGCAGCGCGGGCAGTGACGTGGATGCCGTAGCAGTGGGGCCCACTCACCTCTCACGAGAGGACTTCGCGCAGGCGCTCCTCTCGGCGCTGGCCCTGGAGGACCCGACCACGAGTGGGCGCTTCGTGGCAGACGCGGCCATTCCCATGGTGAAGCTGTCGCTCGGTGGCGTGCACTTCGACGTGTCTTACGCGAGCCGCCCCGAGGGCGTGGAGCCATGCCCTCCCCCCGAATTGCTAGAGCGACATGGAGCGCGGCTGGACACAGCGGGCTTCCGCTCGCTCAACGGCTGGGCGGACACGACCGCACTGCTCGAAGCCGTGAAGCGAGAAGGTGCGGGCCTCGAGCGCTTCCGCGCCGTGCTACGCGCCGTGCGGGCCTGGGCCAAGGCGCGAGGGGTGTACTCGCACGCACTGGGCTACCTGGGCGGACTGTCATGGGCCGTGATGGCGGCGTGGAGCAGCCTGCGAGCGCCTCGGGAAGCGGCGAGCACGGACGAGCGGCTGCTCGCGCACTTCTTCGAGACCTTCGCCTCCTGGCGCTGGCCACAGCCAGTCACGGTGACACCCGAGACGGCGCGCTATCACCCGGAAGGGAAGCGGGACCTGATGCCCATCGTGGCGCCAGCGCTGCCGCCGAGGAACACGGCGCGCAACGTCTCGCGCTCGGCGCTTCAGGTGCTTCGGGAGGAGCTCACCCGGGCGCGCGAGCTCGTCCAGCGGGCGCGGACGGAGGAAACGGAGGCGTCCTGGGAGGCGCTGTTCGAGCGCGTGGACTTCTCGGGAGTGGCCTCGGCGCGCTTGGTGGTGTCCATCGAAGCGCCCTCCTCCGAAGCGCGAGCGGCGGCGGCGGGCTGGGTGCTCGGGCACCTCACGGCGCTGGTGTACCGGCTGGAGGGAGACCGGCGGCTCTTCGCTCGGCCCTTCCCAAACGAGCGGCCCGAGGGCCCCTTCATCATCGGCCTCTCCACCCGGGAGCATGGAGGAGCAGAGGCCCTCTCCGCCAAGGCCGGCAGCCCCATGGCGCGAACCGTGGACGAGTTCCGCGAGTCCTTCCATACGTGGAGCCACCGCCCACCGGAGGCCTCGCTCTCGGTACAGCTCACGCACTCCTGAGGCGAGCCGCCTCAGTGCAGGTACGAGAGCTGGATCTGCGTGAAGCGGTGGCCGGAGACCCGGCCATTGGGGGGCTCGGCCATCTCCTGTGAGCGGAAGACCATACTCAGGTCGAGCTGGAAGCCGCCGGTGCGCACGGCCCCACCGAACTCGCTGTCCCCCACGAAGGGCGTCTTGCGCACGCTGACGCTGGGGAGGAAGAGGGTCCCATCCAGGAACAGGTTGCGCGCCACGAACCGCGCTTGTCCGCGCGCGAAGAAGTACGCCTCCCAGATGCGCTCCGGGGTCTCGGGCTGCGCACTCGCCTCCACAGGCTGACCTTCCGCCGCGCCCTGGGCCTGCTTCACGCGGCGAACGGAGGGCATGATGGGCGCGAGCCCGAACGGCCGCGCGAGCACACCAGCGCGCACGGTGGCACCGAGGCTCGCATTGACGAACACCGTGCCGAGCATGGCGCCCGCGGACCAGGAGGCGTCCACATAGGGGCTCCACAGCAGGGTCTTCTCGCGCAGCACGGAAAGGTGGAAGGCAGGCTCGGTGGGCAGCTGCTTCTCCCAGCCGATGGGGAGCTTGGCCACGGTGCGGCCGAAGATGTGATTGAGCGCCGAGTGCCATGCGCGCTGCGTCTCTCCCGCGAAGGCGGCCGGGCCGGTCACGCCGACGGTGGCCTGGAGCGTGAGCCGAGAGGAGTCCACAGGCCGCTCGGCCGCATGGAGGTACTGGAACAGGAGGCCCGCGTGGAGCCATCCGCCATAGGGCCTGTCATCCGGATTGGGCCAGGGCTCCTCGCCTTCATTGGGGACGATGCGGTTGGGCGTGTACATGTTCTGCGCCAGCGAGCCGCCGCACGGGTACCGGTCCTCGATGCTGCCTGGGAAGCCGAGAGCGAGCGCGAGATCGCGGCACCGATCGTACTCACCCGAGTGCTCCAGGCGGATGCCGTTCGAGTAGAAGCGGTCGCTCTTGGCGAGCACATCGTTCTCGACGTGGAGGGTGGAGACGAAGGGCAGCTTGACCTCGACCGTGGAGGTGACGGGCGGAGGGGTTTGAGCCAGGAGGGAGGAGGTCAGCAGCGCAAGGGCCCATGACATGCCCTCAGTGTATCGCCCTTGGGTGTCAGCCATTGAGGGGATACTGGCACCGAGTCAACACTTCGCGGGAGCCAGAGCCATGACGGATCCGATGATGGGAATCGCGGCCACGCAGCGGATGCAGCAACTTCCGGATCAGGCAGCGCCCCAGGTGAGCAAGTCGGGCGAGTCGAAGTTTGACGCGGTGCTCGCGGACAAGGCCGGGAAGGCGCAGCCGGTACCCGTTGCGGAGTCCGTGAGCCCGGTGGAGAGCGTCGCGAAGCCGGAGCGCACCACTCTGAACCTGGTGTCCGGCGTGGTGAGCGACCTGGAGCAGGGACAGGCGCGCCTGGACGCGCTGATCAGCGCGGGCGTGTCGGGCAAGTCGTTCTCGAACGCGGAGCTGCTGTCGCTGCAGGCGTCCATGTACAAGTACACGCTGGAGTTGGACCTGACGAGCAAGGTGGTCGAGAAGGCCACCAGCGGCATCAAGGACGTGGTGAAGACCCAGGTGTAGCTCAGGTCTCCCGCAAGCAGAGAGCCGCCCGCCCTGACAGAGCGAGCGGCTCCCACGTCCCCGCCGCGTCAGTGCACGCGGGCGCGGGGCAGGTTGGAGGGCGCCGGGAAGCCGCCGAACGTCTCCACATCCTTCAGGCTCTGCGTCCCCGCCGTGCCGCACACCAGGGTCGCCAGGTCCTCCGAGCGGCGGGCCAGGTCATTGAAGGACCGTGACGTCCCCGACACCGGATCCACCACCGTCCCACCCCGGAGGAATGCCGACAGCGCCGCGGTCTGCCCTGCCCGCCGCGGAGCCACGTGCACGAAGTCCGTGGCCGTCTCCCCCGCGTGGCACCCGCTGCACGTGTTCACCGAGAACTTGTGCCGCACCTCGGCCGCCACGCTCGGCGCCCGCCAGAAGAAGTCCTCGGGCACAATCGCCGAGCCCGCCAGGAACCGCTGGCTCCCGAGGGTCGTCGGCACCGTGTGCCGCTCGGCGAGGATGTCCGCCTGGTTGGCCCGCAGGAAGTCGCCCAGCGCGCCCGTGTTGTTGAAGCTGAAGGCCGGCGTCAGCTTCACCGTGGCCGGCTGCAGGCCCGCCGTCGTCAGGTTGAACTCACGCATCTCCCACGGATCGGCCAGATCCACCTCGTTGGTCCGGATCTGGTTGAGCGCGTTGCCGAACGGCCGGCCCGCCATCACCCCCGACTTCGCGAAGCGATCCGTCAGCGCCTGCAGCTTCGTCTTGTAGTCCGGGTGGCTCAGCCCCAGCTGCCCCAGCTCATGCCAGCCCCGAGCCCAGCCCTGGATGGCCTCCGGCGTGCCGCCCGGCAGCGCGTACTCGAAGATGATCGTGAACTCCAGCGGGTTGCCCGAGCTGTCCAGCACGCCGAACACGAAGCGGCCCTCTCCCGCCTGCGCTCCCGGGTTGCGCAGGTCCATGCGGTTCATGATGGCCAGCAGCCGGAACGGCGCCTTGCTGAAGTCCAGCGGGCGGCTCGCCCCGCCGCTCTTCTGCTCCCACGGCGTCAGCACCTTCGTCAGCATCTGCGTGCGCGCCGGCACCGTGAGCCCGTTGATCGTCTGCGCCGTGGCCCACGTCTTCAGCCAGTTGCGCACCAGCGTGGAGGGATCCTGATCCCCCGCCATGGCCCGCATCAGCGTGCCGAAGTGCCACGCCCCACCCGGCGCCGTCCGCACCGGATCCTCCACCACCGACAGCGCCGTGATGGCCAGCTCCGCCGAGGCGTTGATTGTGCACGCCGAGGGGCTGCACGCGTAGGTGGACTCGCAGCCGTTGGACAGGTTCCCGTCGCAGTCGTAGCGGCCCACCGGGCACGCCACGCCGCACGTCCCCGACATGCACACCCCCGTGGCGTTGCCGGAGCCCTGGCAGGTGGTGCCGCACGCGCCGCAGTTCGCCTCGTCCTCCGTGAGGATGGCCTCACAGCCGTTGGCCGGGTTCCCATCGCAGTTGGCGTAGCCCGTCTGGCACGGCGTCTCGTACCGGGGACCCTCCACGCACGAGGACTCGTTGTAGGCCGCATCCCGCGCGGCCACGTACACCCGGCGGATGCTGCCTCCCGACTGAGCCGCCACGGTCAGCTCCGCCGTGAACGCCCCCGAGGAGCTCGCAAACACCGTGGCCGCCGGGATGCCCGTGCAGGCCACGTCCACGAACACGCCCACCTCGGCCCCTGCCTCCGTGGTGCCCTTCACGGTCAGCGCGTGCTGCGTGGTGCCGTAGCTCCAGTTCGCCTGGGTGACGACCGGAGGCGCGGGCGGAGTGACGTCGTAGCCGTACCCCGAGGGCGCCTGGATGGAGCCGCACCCCGAGGCGTTCCCCACGGAGTCGTACGCCCGCGCCGAGTAGCTCGCGGCCGGGTACGAGGAGATGTCGATGGGCATCTCACAGTACCCATTCTCGCTGGGGTAGCCGTTCACCACCGGCTCGCCCGAGCAGGTGCTGCCCTGGTAGACACGAATCGAGACGCCCAACTCCGAAGAGGCCAGCAGCTTCGGCTGCCCGTTGCCCGTCAACCACGAGAGCGTCGGCACGGGGGGCACGTTCCGGTCCACCCAGAGCTTGGCCCCCATGCGCTCGTTGTTGGTCTCCGACGACTCCAGGGTCCAGTCGTTCGGATCCGCCACGGCGAACAGGTAGTAGCCGTCCTGATCCACTCCCTGCATCTTCACTTGCGCCATCACTTCTTGGCAGGCGCCCGCCTCCACCGTCGCCTGCCCGCTGGTGCCCACCCGCCTGTCCAGCGGATCCAACACCTTGTCCTTGGAGAGGAAGAAGGACACGTCGGTGATCGCGAAGCTGCCGCCCCGGTTGCACAGCCGCGCGCGCAGAAAGTCCTGAGAGTTCGGGCCCAGCTGGGAGGGACCTGTCACCGACTCGATCTCCAGGTCCGGCATCATCGTGCTGGGGCCGTCCGGAAAGTTGGGATCGAAGGGGTCTTCCGGAGAGGGCTCGACGATACAGCCCGTGAGTGCACCCGTGAGCGCAAGCGCCAGCAACCGTTGCTTCAGCATGTGAGAGGCCCGCCTTCAGAGAGATGAGGAGCTATCGGTCCCACCCAACGGCCTTCGGACCCGCCCATCGCCCATCCCGCACCGGGACCTACCAAGTCCACCGACGCAGCCGCGACGGAGTTATTCAATGCGTCCCGACGAGCGTTCACTCCCGAAACACCCAACACTTCTCCCTACACGTGGAGCCTGGAGGCGCGGCACCTCAGGCCCGCGAGGCGGCGTCCTCGGCCAGCAGGGTGCGCACCAGCTCCTGGAGATCCCTCGGGTTGAACGGCTTCTCCAAGCAGGGGTTCTTGATCTGCCCAAGGAACTCCCGGGCCCGAGGCGTGAAGGCACCACCCGTCAGGAACACCATCCGCTCGGAGAGCGCGGGCCCCACGCGCGCCAGCTCCTCGTACAAGTCGATGCCGCTCATCTCCGGCATCATGATGTCGCAGAGGATGACGTCGAACTGCTCCCCGCCCGTCAGCCGGGCATGGGCTTCGCGGGCGCTCGTCAGCACCACCACCTCGTGCTCTCGCTGCAGCGAGCGGCGGATGGCCTGGCTCACCAGCGGCTCGTCATCCACGATGAGGATGCGTCCCCGCCGCGATGGGCTCGAGGGCAGCTCCCTCGCGGGCTGCGGGAGCGCCACGATGCTCGGAGGCGCCACGGCGGGAAGGACGATGCGGAGGATGCTGCCTCGGCCCACCACGCTCTCCAGCTCCAGCCGCCCGCCCAGGGACTGGATGATGCTCCGGCAGATGGGCAGCCCCAGCCCCGTGCCGATGCCGCTGGGCTTCGTGGTGAAGAACGGCTCGAACACCCGCTCGATCCGATCCGCGGGGATGCCCACGCCCGTGTCGCGGACCTCGATCACCGCTTCCTCGCCTCGCTGCCGGGTGACGACGCGGATCTCGTGGCGCTCCGCGTCTCCCTCGGGGATGGCCTGGGCCGCGTTGACCAGCAGGTTCAGCAGCACCTGTCCCAGCTCCACCTCGCGGGCCTCGACCCGGACGGGGTCCCCGTAGTCCCGGACCAGCCGCGCGCGGTAGCGAATCTCATTGCCCGCCATGCGCAGCGCGGACTCGATGACCTGGTGCACCTCCAGAATCTGCCGCCGCGGCTCCTTGTCCCCTCGCGAGAAGATCCGGAACTGCTGGACGATCTCCCGTGCCCGCGCCGCGCCGAGCTGCGCATCCGCCACCAGCGCCTGCAACTCCTCGCGCTCGGAGGCCGTCACGCTCAAGCGCGGCAGCACGTCTCCCTCCAGGATGTGGAGGTTGGCCAGCACGTAGGCCAGCGGGTTGTTGATGTCGTGGGCGATCATCCCCGCCACCATGCCCAGCGAGGCCATGCGATCGCTCAGCACCAACTGCGACTGCATCCGCTTGCGCTCGGTCAGGTCCCTCGCGATGTACATGGTGCAGGGCTGGCCCTCGAACACCACGGGGAACCGCGCCAGCTCCGCTGGGATGCTCTCGCCCGAGGCCCGCACCAGGCGGACCTCCCGGAAGGGCTCCTGCCCCCCTCCCTCCAAGGGAGCCTCGAACTCGCGCAGCACCTGCTCTCGATCCTCCTCATGGAGGAAGCGCGCCGCCAGCTCCTGTACCTCCAGCCCCAGCAGCTCGTTGGGCGAGGCACACCCCAGCAGGGTGAACAGCGCTGGGTTGACGTAGGTGATGCTCGTGCCGTGAATCACGCACACGCCATCCGGCAGCCGCTCGATGAGCTCGCGGAAGCTCGCCCGGGAGCGGCGGAGCGCCTCCAGCGTGCGGGCGTGCTGCACCGAGTAGCGGATGGAGCGCTCCAGCAGCACCGGCGTCATCTGCGCCTTCACCACGAAGTCCGCGGCCCCGGCCTCCTGGGCCTGCCGGTCGACCTCCGTGTCCGACTGCCCCGTGAGCAGGATGACGGGCAGCCGGGCCCCTCGCCTTCGCGCCTGCCTCATCAGCTCCAGGCCGGTGATGGCGCCGAGCCGGTAGTCCAGCAGGCACACATCATGGTGTCCCGAGGCCATGGCCGCGATGGCCTCGTCCGCATCCTCCACCCAGTCGAGCACCAGCCGTTGGTCGCCCAGCTCCCGCAGCGCATCCCGGACCAAGATGAAGTCGTCGGGGTCGTCCTCGACAAGGAGGATGCGCAGGGGGCCCGGCGCTCCCTCCGAGCTCATGCAGGGCTCGTCCGGGGGAGCGTGGCTGTCTGCAGCCAGTGCTCGCCGAGGACCCGGATGACTTCGACCAGCCGGTCGAATGTGCCGGGCTTGGTGATGAAGCAGTTGGCTCCCAGCTCGTAGCTGCGCTGTACGTCCTCCTCCGCGCTGGAGGTGCTCAGGACGATGATGGGAATGCGGCGCAGCTCCGGATGGGCTTTGATCTCGCGCAGGGCCTCGCGGCCATCCAGGCGCGGCATATTCAGATCCAGCAGGATGATCCCGGGGCGCGGCGCGGCACTCGGATCACTGAAGCGTCCCCGGCGGTTCAGGTAGTCGAGCAGCTCCTCGCCGTCCTCGACCCACTTCAGCTCGCCATCGAGGTGATTCTGCTGCATGGCATCACGGGTGAGATCCCGATCATCCACGTCATCGTCAGCCATCAGGATGGTGACTCCCCGGGAGCGTGCCATCAGATACCTCTCTTCGCGCTGAGGTGGTCGAGGCTGACCGCCGTGGCCTCGCCGGTATCTTGCCCCGAAGGGCCGCCCAGAGGGGAGGCACCTCCGCGACGCGCTGGGTCAGACAGAGTCCTCCCTACCGGGAGCGCGTAGGCCCTGTGCGTAAGGGTGCGAATTCAGGACGCTTGTAAGGGGATGACGCTGTGCACTGCTCAACGCGAGGCCCGGGCTCCACCCTTCGGGACGTTGGCTGGTCATCACTTCATCGCCCCCAAGTCCTACGGGAACAGGAAGGCCCGCCCTGGCTGAAGCACCAGGACGGGCCTTGGGAACCTGCCTACGGACTTGGGTTGATCAGGGCGTCTCCGCCGTCTCGAGGATGATGAACTCCACGCGGCGGTTGTTCTCGCGGCCCTTGGCCGTCTCGTTGGTATCCACCGGCCGCGTCTCGCCGAAGCCCGCCGCCTCGAGCCGCTCGGGCGCAATGCCCTCCTGCTCGATGAGGCGCTTGCGCACGCTGTTGGCTCGGCGCTGCGACAGATCCATGTTGGCCTCGTCCTTGCCTTGGCTGTCGGTGTGGCCCTCCACGCGCACCTTCAGGATCTCCGGGTTGGCGCGCAGCACCTGGCCCACCTGCTGCAGCAACGGGAACGACTTGGCGAGGATCACGTCCTTGTTCGTGGCGAAGTACACCTTGTCGAGGATGACGATCTTCCCACCCTCGATGCGGACCTTCTCCTTGCCCTTGTCCGGGCAGCCGTCGTCGTCCGCGACGCCGTTGATGGTCTCCGGCTCGGTCGGGCACTTGTCCGCCGCGTCCAGCACGCCGTCCTTGTCGTTGTCCGGATCCGGGCAGCCGTCCTCATCCTGGAAGCCGTCCTTGTCCTCGGCGGCCTGCGGGCAGCGATCCTTGTCATCCGTGAGGCCGTCGCCGTCCGTGTCCACCGGCGGAGGCGGAGGCAGCTCGTCCGGGCAGCCGTCCGCGTCCTCGAAGCCGTTCTGCGTCTCCGGCTCGTTCGGGCAGCGGTCGTTGCCGTCCAGGATGCCGTCGTTGTCGTTGTCCGGATCGTTGCAGCCGTCGTTGTCCTGGAAGCCGTCCATGTCCTCGGGGCCCTGCGGGCACACCTTCACGGGCGGCGGAGGCGGCGGCTCGACGCGGGCAGGAGCAGCCTTCTCCGTCTCGGTCCAGATGACGCCCGCCAGCACGCGGAAGCCCGGCGTGCCGTAGCCGCGCGTGAGGCCCGGGCCACCACCGAGGTGCATCGCCAGCGCGTCCGAGAAGCGGTACTTCATCGCCGCGAGCAGTTCCAGCGGACGCTCCTCGGTGTTCGACTCCTTCATGCCCAGGGCGCCCACCAGCGTGGCCTCAGCGGCCAGCCGGTGCTTGCCCACGTTGAAGGGAATCTCCGTGCCGAGCCCGTAGGCGAACTCGTTGCTGACGTTCAGGTTGTAGAAGCGCTCCTGGGGCTGGACGTTGATGCCCACGTTGGCCAGCACGCGCGTGCCCCCGTCACTGGTCCACTCGCCGAGCAGCCGCGGGAAGAACGCCACCCCGCTGCGGCCCAGGAACTCCTTGCCCCCCGAGGTGGGCAGGATCACCGGCACCGTCACGCCCAGGTGCACCCCACTGTCCAGCGAGAGCAGGCGCGCCTTCGGCACCAAGCGCAGATCGCCCACGCCCGTGGCATCGATGCCTTCGGAGAGCAGCGGCGACACGGAGGCGGCGGACGCCGAGCTCTGCGAGGTGATGGGCAGCGCCACGCCGAGCTCGAACCGGTCGAACAGCGAGACGGCGCCCATCAGGTCGAAGGTGTACTGGTTCTTGACGATCTCGTAGACGAAGTCGTCGGTGCGCGGCCGCAGGAAGTTGAGCGGGTCCTTCGCGTAGTTGAAGGACAAGCCCACGTTCCAGCCGAGGTGCCGGCCCACCTGGGCGCTCTGCACGCCCAGCACGTCCTTCCAGCCCGGCCCCGGCTTGAACTGCTGCACGTCGATGCCCTGAGAGGCCTCGGGGGTGGACTGGGCTCGGACAGGAGCCGAGACGAGCACGGCGGCCAGCAGCCCCAACACCCCCCAGGCCTTCCCCGAGACGCGGAGGGCCTGGCGGCGGCGCAGCAACGGCAGGGCGAGCAGCAACACCAGCGGCAGCAGCGTGCCCGAGCCCGTGGAGGCGCAGCCGCGGCCCGCGACGATCAGGTCGTCCGTGTAGTCGAGCGGGTCACTGCCCGCGTTGACCTCCTCGCCGTCGTTCAGGCCACCGTGGTCCGAGTCGGGATCGTTCGGATCCGTCTCCGTGTCGCCCACGGCACCATTGTGGTTGGCGTCCTCGGTGCCGTCCTTCAGCGTGTCGCCGTCCGTGTCCGGGTTGCGCGGATCGGTCGTAGTGGACGGATCGGCGTCCGGCGTGAAGACGCCCAGATTCGTGTCCTCGCTCTGGGGCTGAGCCAGGCCCGACTCGAGGCCGTCGCTCAGGCCGTCGCCGTCCGTGTCGAAGATGCGGGGATCGGTCTCATTGGCTTCCACGGTGCCGTTGTGGTTGCTGTCCTCGTTGCCGTCGGTGATGCCGTCGTCGTCCGTGTCCGCGTCGAGCGGGTTGGTGCCCGTCGCATTCTCGAGGCCGTCATTGAGGCCGTCGCCGTCCGTATCCGGGTTGTTCGGATTGGTGCCCAGCTCGCCCTCCTCGACGTCGGTCAGGCCATCGCCGTCGCTGTCGCCCCCGCCCACGGTCACGATGACAATCACGATGGCGGTGCCGCCATGGCCGTCGGACACCGTGTACGTGAAGGTCGTCGTGCCCATGAAGCCCGGTGCCGGCGTGAACACCACGCCCGAGCCATTCGGCGCCACTGTGACCGTGCCGCCCGAAGAGGTCGGCTGAGTGACGGCCGTCACCGTGAGCGTCTCGCCCGTGTCCGGCGCACTCGAGTCATTGGCCAGCACGTCGAAGGTGGTCGCGCCACTGTTGACGGGCACCGAGTAGGTGTCCGGCATGCCCGTCGGCGGGTCGTTCGTCGGCGTCACATTCACCGTCACGGTCGCCGTCGACGTCGAGGTGCCGTCGGACACCGTGTACGTGAACGTCACCGTGCCGTTGAAGTTGGGATCCGGCGTGAAGATCACCTGGCCGTTGGTCAGCGCCACCGTGCCGCCCGAGGTGGGCTGCGTCACCGCCGTCACCGTCAGCGTCTCGCCCGGATCCGGCGACGCGTCGTTGGCCAGCACGTCCAGCACCGTGGGGTCGCTGTCCTCCGCGACGGAGAAGGTGTCGTTCACCGCGATGGGCGGATCGCTCACCGGCGTCACTGTCACCGTCACAGTGGCCGTCGCCGTGTCGCCATTGCCGTCCGACACCGTGTAGCTGAACGTCACCGTGCCGTTGAAGTCCGGCGCCGGGGTGAAGGTCACCGTGCCGTTGCTCAGCGTCACCGTGCCGCCCGAGGAGGGCTGCGTCACCGCCGTCACCGTGAGCGTCTCGCCCGTGTCCGGCGCAATCGAGTCATTGGCCAGCACGTCCAGCACGTTGCCCGAGCTGTCCTCGGCCACAGTGAAGGAGTCATTCACCGCGGTGGGCGGATCGTTCACCGGCGTCACCGTCACCGTCACCGTCGCCGTCGCCGTGCCCCCGTTGCCGTCCGACACCGTGTACGTGAACGTCACCGTGCCGTTGAAGTCCGGCGCCGGAGTGAAGATGACCGTGCCGTTGCTCAGCGTCACCGTGCCACCCGTGGCCGGCTGCGTCACTGCCGTCACCGTCAGCGTCTCGCCCACGTCCGGGAAAATCGAGTCGTTGACCAGCACATCGAGGGGATTGGGGCCACTGTCCTCGGCCACCGTCAGCGCGTCGTTGTTCGCCGTGGGCGGATCATTCACCCCCGTCGCGACCACCGTCACGGTGGCCGTCGACGTGCCGCCATTGCCGTCCGAGATCGTGTACGTGAACGTCGTGGTGCCCACGAAGTCCGGCGCCGGGGTGAAGATGACCGTGCCGTTGCTCAGCGTCACCGTGCCACCCGTGGCCGGCTGCGTCACTGCCGTCACCGTCAGCGTCTCGCCCACATCCGGGGCAAACGTGTCGTTGCTCAGCACGTCCAGCACGGTGCCCGGGCTGTCCTCCGCCACGGTGAAGGTGTCATTCACCGCGGTAGGCGGATCGTTCACCGGCGTCACTGTCACCGTCACCGTCGCCGTCGCCGTGCCGCCGTTGCCGTCGGAGATCGTGTACGTGAACGTCGCCGTGCCATTGAAGTCGGGCTCGGGGGTGAAGATGACCGTGCCGCTGCTCAGCGTCACCGTGCCACCCGTGGCCGGCTGAGTCACTGCCGTCACCGTCAGCGTCTCGCCCGTGTCCGGCGCACTCGAGTCGTTGGCCAGCACGTTGACCACTGTGGCGCCGCTGTCCTCGCCCACCGTGATCGCGTCGTTCACCGCGTCCGGCGGATCGTTCACCGGCGTCACCGTCACCGTCACCGTCGCCGTCGCCGTGCCACCGTTGTCGTCCGACAACGTGTAGCTGAACGTCACGGTCCCGTTGAAGTTGGGCGCCGGGGTGAAGCTCACCACGCCGCCCACCAGCGTCACCGTGCCGCCCGAGACCGGCTGCGTCACCGCCGTCACCGTCAGCGTCTCGCCCACGTCCGGAGCGCTCGAGTCATTGCCCAGCACGTCCACCACCGTGGCGCCGCTGTCCTCGGCCACCGTCAACGTGTCGTTGGCGGCGGTGGGCGGATCGTTCACGGGCGTCACCGTCACCGTCACCGTCGCGGTGTCCGTACCGCCGTTGCCATCGGAGATCGTGTACGTGAACGTCGTGGTGCCGAAGTAGTCGGGGGCCGGGGTGAAGATGACCGTGCCGCTGCTCAGCGTCACCGTGCCGCCCGTGGCTGGCTGAGTCACCGAGACCACCGTCAGCGTCTCGCCCACGTCCGGGGCAGAGGTGTCGTTGGCCAGCACGTTCACCACCGTGGCCGTGCTGTCCTCGCCCACCGTGATCGCGTCATTCACCGCGTCCGGCGGATCGTTCACGGGCGTCACCGTCACCGTCACCGTCGCCGTGGCCGTACCCCCGTTGCCGTCCGAGATGGTGTACGTGAACGTCGTGGTTCCGGTGAAGTTGAGCGCGGGCGTGAAGCTCACCGTGCCTCCGGAGAGCGTCACCGAGCCACCCGTCGTGGGCTGGGTCACCGCCGTCACCGTCAGCGTCTCGCCCATGTCCGGGGCAAACGTGTCGTTGGCCAGCACGTCCACCACCGTGGCGCCGCTGTCCTCGGCCACCGTCAGTGCGTCGTTGTTCGCCGTCGGCGGGTCATTCACCGGCGTCACCGTCACCGTCACCGTCGCCGTCGCCGTGCCCCCGTTGCCATCGGAGATCGTGTACGTGAACGTCACCGTGCCATTGAAGTCGGCCGCCGGGGTGAAGCTCACCACGCCCCCCGCCAGTGTCACCGTGCCGCCCGAGGTGGGCTGCGTCACCGCCGTGACCGTCAGCGTCTCGCCCGTGTCCGGCGAGAACAAGTCGTTGGCGAGCACGTTCACCACGGTGGCGCCGCTGTCCTCCGCCACGGTCAGCGTGTCGTCGTTGGCCTTCGGCGGGTCATTCACCGGCGTCACCGTCACCGTCACCGTCGCGATGTCCGTGCCGCCGCTGCCGTCGGACACCGTGTACGTGAACGTCACCGTGCCGAAGAAGTCGGCTGCCGGGGTAAAGCTCACCACGCCACCCACCAGCGTCACCGTGCCGCCCGAGGTGGGCTGCGTCACCGCCGTCACCGTCAGCGTCTCACCCACATCGGGTGCGATCGTGTCGTTGGCCAGCACATCCACCACCGTGGGGCCACTGTCCTCGGCCACCGTCAGTGAGTCGTTGTTCGCCGTCGGCGGGATGTTGGTTCCGAAGACCGTCACCGTCACCGTCGCCGTCGCCGTCAACGTGCCATCCGACACCGTGTAGCTGAACGTCACGTCCCCGATGAAGGCTGCGAGAGGGGTGTAGCTCACCACACCGCCCGTCAGCGTCACGGTGCCGCTGGCCGGCTGGGTCACCGCCGTCACCGTCAGCGTCTCGCCCACGTCCGGAAAAATCGTATCGTTGGCCAGCACATTCAGGACGTTGTTGGTGCTATTGCGCGGAACGGTGAATGCGTCATCCACGGCCGTGGGCGGGTCGTTCACCGCCGTCACCGTCACCGACACCGTCGCCGTGGCCGTGCCCCCGTTGCCATCCGACACTGTGTAGCTGAACGTCACCGTGCCGTTGAAGTCCGGCGCCGGGGTGAAGGTCACCGTGCCGTTCGTCAGGTCCACCGTGCCGCCCGTGGCCGGCTGAGTCACCGCCGTCACCGTCAGCGTCTCACCCACGTCCGGGGCAAACGTGTCGTTGGCCAGCACATCCACCACCGTGGCGCCGCTGTCCTCGGCCACCGTCAGCGTGTCGTTGTTCGCCGTCGGCGGGTCGTTCACCGGCGTCACCGTCACGTTCACCGTCGCGGTGTCCGTACCGCCGTTGCCATCCGTGATCGTGTAGTTGAAGCTCGTGGTCCCGTTGAAGTTGGGCGCCGGGGTGAAGGTCACCACGCCGCTGCTCAACGTCACCGTGCCGCCCGTGGCCGGCTGAGTCACCGAGACCACGGTCAGCGTCTCGCCCACGTCCGGCGCGCTGGTGTCGTTGACCAACACGTTGACCACCGTGGCGCCGCTGTCCTCGGCCACCGTCAGCGTGTCGTCATTCGCCGTCGGAGGGTCATTCACCGGCGTCACCGTCACGTTCACTGTGGCCGTCGCAAAGCCGCCGTTGCCGTCTGAGATCGTGTACGTGAAGCTCGTGGTCCCGCTGAAATCGGGCGCGGGAGTGAAGCTCACCGTGCCGTTGCTCAGCGTCACCGTGCCGCCCGTGGTCGGCTGAGTCACCGAGTCGATCGTCAGCGTCTCGCCCGTGTCCGGCGCGCTGGAGTCGTTGGCCAGCACGTTGACCACCGTGGCGCCGCTGTCCTCGGCCACCGTCAGCGTGTCGTTGTTCGCCGTCGGCGCGTCGTTCACCGGCGTCACCGTCACCGTCACCGTCGCCGTGGACGTCAAGGCGCCGTCCGAGATGGTGTATGTGAACGTCACCGTGCCGTTGAAGTCGGGCGCGGGCGTGAAGCGCACCACGCCGCCATTCAGCGACACCGTGCCACCCGTGGTGGGCTGAGTCACCGCCGTCACCGTCAGCGTTTCGCCTACGTCCGGAAAAATCGAGTCATTGGCCAGCACGTTGACCACCGTGGTGCCGCTGTCCTCGGCCACCGTCAGCGTGTCGTCGTTCGCCGTCGGCGGGTCGTTCACCGGCGTCACCGTCACCGACACCGTCGCCGTGGCCATCAGAGCGCCGTCCGAGATGGTGTACGTAAAGCTCGTAGTCCCGTTGAAGTTGGGCGCAGGGGTGAAGCTCACCACGCCGCCTACCAGCGACACCGTACCGCCCGTGGTCGGCTGGGTCACCGAGACCACCGTCAGCGTCTCACCCACGTCCGGAAAAATCGTGTCGTTGGCCAGCACATCCACCACCGTGGCGCCACTGTCCTCAGCCACCGTCAACGTGTCGTTGTTCGCCGTCGGCGGGTCGTTCACCGGCGTCACCGTCACGTTCACCGTCGCCGTCGCAAAGCCGCCGTTGCCGTCCGAGATGGTGTACGTGAAGCTCGTAGTCCCGTTGAAGTTGGGCGCGGGCGTGAAACGCACCACTCCGCTGGAGAGCGTCACCGTGCCACCCGTGGCCGGCTGAGTCACCGAGATCACCGTCAGCGTCTCGCCCACGTCCGGAGCGCTGGTGTCGTTGTTCAGCACGTTGACCACCGTGGCGGGGTTGTCCTCAGCCACCGTCAACGTGTCGTTGTTCGCCGTCGGCGGGTTGTTGACCCGATTGACGGTGGTGGTCGCCAGCGTCGAGTTGTTGCCCGTGACGGGATCCGTCGTCGAGCTGCTCACCGAGGCGGTGGCGACAATCGTCCCGGTCGTATTCGGCGCCGTCACCAGCACCGTGATGGCGGGGGACGCGCCCGTCGCCGCCGAAGCCCGGGTGCACGTCACCGTGCTACCGCTCAGAGTGCACGTCCACCCCGTACCCGTCCCGCTGACATAGGTCGCTCCCGACGGCAGGGTCAGCGTCACCGTCGTCGTGGCCGCATTGCTCGGGCCCGCGTTGTTGACGGTGAGGGTGTACGTAAGCGTCGCGCTCGCCTGCACCGGGTCCGGCGCGTCGGTGAGCGTGAGCGAGAGGTCTGCCCGGCGGTTGAATGTGTCCGTATCCGAAGCGCTGTTGTTGGCCGGAACTGGATCCGTGAATCCCGTCGGCAACGCCACCACGGCCGTGTTGGTCATCGTGGTGCCCGTCGCCGCGGGGTTCACCGTCGCCGTCACCGTGAACGTCGCCGAGCTGCCCACGCCCAGCGACTGCAGCACGACGGCGATGTTGCCCGTCCCGCTCGTCGTGCCGCACGCCGCCGCCGGCGCGCACGTCCAGCTCACCCCCATCAGCGCCGCGGGGAAGTTGTCTGTCAGCGTGGCCCCTGACACCGTATTGGGACCGTTGTTGGTGACCACAATCGTATAGGTGACGTTGCTGCCCGGGGCGACCGTCGTCACGCCGTCCGTCACCGTGACGGCCAGGTCCGTTGGCACGTCCGCAACCAGCGATGTCACCGCCGCGCCCAGCGGGCCCGCGGCACCCTTGGCGGAGGCCGGCTCCGTGGAACACGCCAGCAGCAGCGCGCCGGCGAAGAGCACGGCCCACTTCGAGAGCTTCGAGCGAATGGAATGGTTCATGTTGGATGGGTCCTCGACAGACCCGAGCCCAGTGCTCCTGTGAGGAACGGAGCCAGGCGATGCCCCCCTGGATTGAGGCGGTGATAAAAGTTTAATGGAGTCACACCCGCTGTCAAAAAGCGCCCAGTTTGAGTCCAAACAGCTGGACGGATGAGCGCGGATCAGCCGGGCGTGATGCATGGGTCGAGTCCTCATGGGTGCGCGCAACGCTAGGGCGCAGCTGCCCGAGGGCTCCAAGACAACGTCTGGATGACAGTGATAGGGCGCGCCAATCAATCATCGGCGCCCGCAAAGAAGATGACGGGAGTGTCCCCCACCCCAATCCTCCGCCAAGGGGGACAGACCCGTCATCCGAACTTATGCCGTGAAAGCCGAGCGCCCGCGCTTCAGACGAAGGCGCTCAAGAAATCCTGCAGGTGCCGGTGCTCGGGGGCCGAGGCCCTCAGCTGGCTCCCGCCACAGGCGGGGCAGGTGGGCACCGGCGCCGCCGGACCCGAGGCCGAAGGCGCCTCCAGGCCTGAGCCGCAAACACAGACGGGCAGCATCACCAGCGCCGCGCCGCCCTCGCCTGCCTGCACCGTCCCCTCATCGAGCCGCATCGTCTTCATCCCATCCCCTTGGGGGGTTTGTCCTTCACCCAGCCGCATCCCCGAGACACCGGCTGGCGACGTGCTTCTGACGGGGGAGCTCCCCGTGCGCCATGGAAAACGCACGAACCGTTGAGTGCTATCGCTCCCAGGAAACTTCGTACTCGCTGTCCAACATCCCCGTGGGACGCCCGCTCACATTGACGCCCTTGGCACCCACCGCCTCGAGCACGCCCTGGAGCAGGCCCTTGGTGTACGCCGGCGGCATGAAGTCACGCTGGGCGAGGAACAGGCCGGTACGGCCATCCGCGGACCAGCTCACCTTGCGCTCGCCGAAGCCCACCACCGTGCGATAGCTGGCGGGCAGCTGGCTGAGCACCCTGCGCGGGTTCTTGTCCGTGAGCATCAGCATGGTGCGGCCCGGCGACGAGGCCAGAAAGTCCTTCGCCGCCTGCGTGCCCATGCGCCGCAGCACTCCGGCGTGACCGCCCGTGTGAGCGCCCACCAGCCGGATCATCTCCAAGGACAGTTGGAGAAGGTCCGTCACGGGGTAGTTGAAGAAATCGATGATGCGCTTCTCACCCACAATTTGCTGGCAGCGGTCCGCGGCCTCGCTCCCACCGAGTGCGCGAGCGACTTCGAGCGCCCCGTTGAAGAACATTCCGCGAACCGTATCCGTGGGGCTGGCCATGGCCATCCGATGGCGGAGCTGTCGCTCCACGTCCAGGTCCATCACCGGTCTGATTGACTCGAGTTGTGCGTGCATTGAGATGAGTTCCGGTGGGGACCTGATGGAGGTAGGCCGCGAACCGCTGCCGTGCATTCCCTTGAGCAAGCGCCGGGCCAGCTCTCAACCCACGAGAAAACGAGGGTTTGGCTTCAGAACCCCTCTTCAGTCCTGAAGCCTCCGGAGGCATACGAACAGCACAGGCGCTCGAATTTCCCGGGGAATGGGTCCATACTTCACTTCTGAAGGATGGGAATTCAATGATGAAGCTCGTCCGCGACCTGCCCTTGAAGGACCGCAGTCCCCGTAAGCCCCTGTACGTGCAGGTGGTGACGCAGCCCGCGCTGCACGGGTGCTGGTCGGTCAACATCAGCGAGACGGGGATCGGCCTGGTGGCCAGTCCTCTGGGCGGTGCGACGGAGGGGCCTCGGGAGGGCGAGGAGCTGGAGATGGCGTTCTCGCTGCCGGACTCCCATGCGCGCATCCGGGTGCGCGGAGTGGTGCGGTGGCGGCACGACACGGAGGGCGCCGAGGGCGGCACCGTGACGGCGCTCGGCCTGGCCTTCCTGTCCTTCGAGGGCTCGGATCGCGTCACCCTGGCGCGCTACCTGGTGGAGAGCGCGCTGCACGTGGCGGTGGCGTTCGCGACGGAGGAACAGGCGCGCACCTTGCGCACGGCGCTGGAGGGGCACGCGCGGCTGGGCTTCGCGCAGACGCCCGCGGAGGTGTACGCGCTGCTGGCGCGCGGAGACGTGGCGGTGCTGCTGGTGGCAGGCACGGACGAGGTGCGGGCGCTGTCGCTGGTGGAGCAGCTGGCCTCGCGACGGATGGACGAGGTGGATGCCACGGGGGCCGCGCCGCCGAGTGATTTGGCCGCGCGCATCGTCCACTGCGCCCCCGCGGCACCGGAGCGGCTCCTGGAGCTGTTCAACTCGGGGAGCCTGTTCCGGACGCTGGGGCCCTCGTTTGGGGTGGAGGAGGTGCGGCAAGCGGTGCTGGACGCGGGGCGCGAGCACGGCGTGCGCACCGAGCAGCGGCGCATGGGCCTGGAGCTGGAGCGCAACCTGCTGCGCGAGCGCGCGCTGATGAGCGGGACGCCTGGGGCTCCGGCTCCGGCGGCGGGCGAGGGCCCGGGGTTCTCCAGCCCGGCGATGCAGCGGGTGATGGAGCTGGTGCGCGTGGCGGCGCCCCACCGGGTGGCGGTGCTGCTGCAGGGCGAGACGGGCACGGGCAAGGAGGTGCTGTCGCGCATCATCCACCGGCTGAGCGGGCGCGAGGATGTGCCGCTGGTGGTGCAGGACTGCGGCGCGCTCACGGAGACGCTGCTGGAGAGCGAGCTCTTTGGCCACGTGAAGGGCGCCTTCACGGGCGCGGTGGCGGACCATCCGGGCCTGTTCGTGCTGGCCGATGGCGGCACCATCTTCCTGGATGAAATCGAGAACACCACGCCGAACCTCCAGGCCAAGCTGCTGCGCGTGCTGGAGGGTGGGGATGTGCGGCCGGTGGGCGGCACGCAGGTGCGCCACGTGGATGTGCGCGTGGTGGCGGCGAGCAACAGAGACTTGGGCCAGGAGGTCCGCGCTGGGCGGTTCCGTGCGGACCTCTTCTACCGGCTCAACAGCTTCACCATCGACTTGCCCCCGCTGCGGGAGCGGCCCGAGGACGTGCTCTCCCTGGCGCGGCACTTCCTGGAGCTGTTCAACCGGTCGCAGAAGCGCTCGGCGAGCGGCATCGCGGCGGATGCGGAGGAGGCGCTGGTGGCGTACGCGTGGCCGGGCAACGCGCGCGAGCTGCGCAACGTGATGGAGCGCGCGGCGCTGCTGTCCAAGCCGGGGGAGATGGTGACGCGGCGGCTGCTGCCTCCCAGCCTGGTGGGCGCGCGAGCCGGGAACACGGGGACAGGAGGCTCGCTGAAGGCGCGGATGGAGCACATGGAGCGGGAGCTGATCCGCGAGGCGCTGGAGCAGCACGACGGCGTGCTGCGGCGCGCGGCGGTGGCGCTGGGCATGGACGCTGTCACCCTGGGGCGCAGGGCCCGCCGCCACGGGCTGTGGAAGGGCAGCTGACCCAGCCCCGCGGGAGGCTCAGAGCTCCAGCACGCAGCCGTCGCGCGCGTCCACGTAGCGCGCCCGGGCGCCCCACAGGAGCACCGCCGAGGTCTCCACCGCCTTGCGCTCCCTGTCGATGGTGAGCTGGGCCACGGACGGGCTGGCCTTCACGAAGGCGCGGCAGAACGCCTCATCGCGCTCCATCACGAAGAGGCACGTGCACGCATCCTTGGCGGTGTACGCCGTCACGAGCACCAAGTCATTGTTCTCGTACCGCCGCCGGCCGGCGCTCTCGCACGAGGCCAGCACCGGCACCAGGGCTCCGAGCAGCACCGCGAGCACCGCGCGCCTCATGGCGTGCCCTCCACCAGGGCGATGGCCCGCTTGACGAAGGTGTTGAAGTCGAAGCCTGGGTTGCGGTCATCCGCCATGCGCACCACGATCAGATCCAACGAGGGGATGAGGGTGACGGACTGGCTCCAGTGGCCTCGCATGGCGAAGGCCTCCTCGGGGACGTCCGGCCAGGGCTTCTCGTCCTGCAAGCCCGGCACGCGGCGGTTGAGCCAGAACTGGCGGCCCTGCACGTCGCCCGGATCCCAGTCCACGCGCTTCTGCTTCAGGGGCTCGGAGACAGCCACCGAGGCGGCCATCCACCCCTCGGGCAGCAGCCGCTCGCCCTCCCAGCACCCATCATTGAGGAAGAAGAAGCCCAGCTTCGCCCAGTCGCGCGGCGTGGCGTGCATCAGCGAGGAGCCCACCAGCACGCCCTTCCCATCGCGCTCGAAGACCGCGCTGCGCACGCCCACCTTGTCCAGCAGCAGCTTCCACTCCCACCCGTCGCCGAAGCGGGGCTTCATCGCCGCGCCCACCACCCCGGCCAGCAGTGTGGTGTCTCCCGAGGAGTACTCCCAGCTCGTGCCGGGCTTGTCCCTCAGCGCGTGCGCGGTGATGAAGGCCACCATGTCCCGGCGCCCCTCGCCGTAGAGCATCGCCAGCACCGAGGACGTCTGCAGCGAGCCGTTCTCGTAGCCCTCCTTCCAATCCAGCCCCGAGCCGAACTCGAGCAGGTGGCGCACGGTGATGGCGCACGCGGCCTCGTTCGTCGCCTTCACGTGCTTGCAGATGGAGTCGTCCAGCGTCAGCACGCCGTGGGCCACCGCCAGCGCCGTGAACGCGTTCGTCACGCTCTTGGACATGGACCAGCCCAAGTGCCGCTGCTCCGGCTTGAAGCCGCGCGCATAGCGCTCGTACACCAGGCGCCCGTGGTGGATGAGCACCACCCCGTCCGTGCGCACCCCCTTGCGCTCCTCGTCCTGGCCCTCCAGCGTGAAGGCGTAGTCCTCGAAGGCCTTGAGCGCCTCTTCGCGCCCGGCGGGCAGCGTCCCGGTGGACCACTCCTTCGTGGGCCACTCCGCGCGCTCCGGACACGCCGCCCCGGCCAGCCTCGGCACCGAGACGAGCGCCATGAGCAGCACCAGCGCGGCCGGCCGGGCCACCTTCGTCACCACCGTGGCCAGCACCACCGCCTCCACCAACGCCAGCAGCGCCACGTCCCCGAGCCTCCGCGCCGAGGCGCCCGCCCACACCGCGCCCACCAGCATCAGCACCTGGGCGGCGATGGCCGCTCCCACCGCCCGTCCCCAGCGCGGCCTCCCCGGCTCCAGGCGCGGGCCCACCCAGGCCTCCGCACCCACCACGGAGAGCGGAGGCACCCCCACCACGAGGAGCAACACCGGCAGCGCGGCCAGCACCGTGTTGGTGCCCAGCGCGCCCACCCACCGGCCCGCCCGCAGCGCCACCAGCGCTCCCACCAGCGCCACGGCCGCGTTCACGGCCCACCGCAGCGCAGTCCTTCGAGGAGCGCTCAACCCCCCGGAATCTGGGGACTTTCCTTCTGGAGAATTCAACACTCCCGGTGAATGCGGCGAGGACATGGGTCGCAGTCTTACCATCCACCGCGAGCGCCTGCCTCGGCCACTTCCCGTGTGAAGCAGCCCCGTGCCACACTCAGAGTGTAGCCACGGCCCGGGGGGGGCCCGCCTTGCAGACTGAGTTCATGGTGAGGCGCTGGCACCCGCTGGCGCGCCTGGCGGTCTTCGCCCTGCTGTATCCGGCTCTGGTGTGGATAGGGCGCAAGCTGTGCTTTCCCTCCGTGCATGCCGCCCCCGTGTGGTTTCCCAGTGGCCTCGTGCTCGCGGCGCTGCTGGTCACCCGCCTCCGTCACTGGCCCGTGGTGGCCCTCGCGGCCATCGCGCTGGGGACCCTTTCGCCCCACCCGAACCAGCCCTGGTGGCTCACCCTCCTGAGCTCCACCTGTGGTGCACTCGAGGGGGTGTTGGGCGCTTTTCTCATGCGGCGCTTCGTGGGGCACCGCACCGATCTGCACCGGGTGCGCGACGTCATCGGGCTGGTGACGCTGGCCGCCGGGGTGAGCGCTCTGCTGACCTCGCAGCTCGCCGTGGGCCTCCGCTCGCTGGCCAAGCCGGACGCCTGGGAGCAGTACGGACGGACCTGGGAGGTGGTCTGGCTGAGCGATGCCATGGGCATCCTCGTGCTCACGCCGCTGCTGCTCATCTGGCTGCAGGACTGCAAGGACTGGCCCTCGCGGCGCCGGTGGGAGCTGGGGGCGCTCGTGCTGGTGCTGGGCCTGGCCTCCGACGCCATCTTCAGCGTGAAGCTCTCGGAGCAGTGGACCTTTCACCCCCTCATCTACCTGGCCTTTCCCTTCATCCTCTGGGCCGCCCTGCGCTTCGAGGGCCACGGCACCACCGCCGCCACCCTGATCCTCTCGGCCGTCGCCATCTGGCACACCGACCGCGACCTGGGCCCCTTCGCCCGGCCGGAGCCCGGCGTGCCCCCGAGCGTGCGCGCGTCCTCCTCCGAGGATCCGGAGAACGGCACCCCGAGCCTCTTCCTGCTCCAGTCGTTCCTCGGAGCCATCAGCATCTCCGGCATGCTGCTGGCCGCCGCGCTCGGCGAGCGGCGCCGCGCCCAGCTCAAGGTGTCCGCGCTCAACCAGGAGCTGCGTCAGTCGTTGGACATCCTCGCCAAGACACAGTCGGAGCTGGTGGCGCGCGAGCGGATGGCGGCACTGGGCGAGCTGGCCGCCACCATGGCCCACGAGGTGCGCAACCCCCTGGGCGCCATCGCCAACTGCGTCTCCACCCTGCGCCGCCTGCCCAGCCAACGCTCGAGCCCGCCGGAGCAGGAGCTGCTCGGCATCATGAGCGAGGAGGTTCAGCGGCTGGACGCGCTCATCCACGGGCTGCTGGACTTCGCCCGGCCCGCGCAGCCTCAACCTCGCCCCGAGCCGCTCCAGCCCCTGGTGGAAGAGGCACTCTCCGCGGCGCTGCGCTCCCAGAACACCGGCGTGCCCATCACCGTGCGGCGCCAGGTGGCACCGGGCCTGCCGCCAGCGCTGGTGGACGCGCAGCAGCTGCACATGGCCCTGTCCAACCTCTTCACCAATGCCCTGCAGGCCATGCCCGTGGGAGGCGACCTCCAGATTCGCATCGAGCACGAGCAGGGAGCGGGCGCCTCGCGCCTGAGGCTGTCCATCTCCGACACCGGCGTGGGCATGACGCCGGAGACTCAGCAGCGCATCTTCGAGCCGTTCTTCACCACGCGGGCCCAGGGCACCGGGCTGGGGCTGCCCATCGTCCGGCGCATCATCGAGAGCCACTCGGGCGACGTGGCAGTGGAGAGCGCCCCGGGCCTGGGCACCACCTTCACCGTGCGGCTGCCCTGCGACTAGAAGGGAATGTCGTCGTCCGTGTGCGGAGGCGGCTCGTTGTCACCCATCCCCGGCGACGAGCCACCGCTCGGGTACTCGTCCCCACCCCCGCCACCGCCACCCCCGCGCTGGCGGGCGATCTCCGCCTCGATGGAGGCCAGGAGCGCGCGCTCCTTGTCATGCCAGCGCGACTTGCTGGGGTCCGCCAGCGAGCGCCGGGCGCCGTTGGCGTAGTACTCCAGGTCCTGCATGGTGGCACCGCGGATGGGGCCCCCCTTGCTGCGGCCGTAGTTGGGGAACGTGCCCCCATCTCCACCCCCGCCACCGCCAGAGGCTCCACCGCCAGAGGCTCCACCGCCCATGGACCGCCGGGGCGCCGAGGCGGGCGCCGAGGCCGCGTCCGGAGTGCCACCGATGAAGAGCTCGCCCATGCGCAGCTGGAAGCCGTCGTCCTGCTGGACGGCGGTTCCCACACGCACCTGCTCCACGCGCCCATCGGGGCGCCGCACCGCCACGTAGACCGGATACTCGCTCATGGCGTCCGAATCCCATCCCCCGGCAGGTCTGTCAACGGCCGTGTGACCTGTCATGTCGGGGAGGCCCCGGCACGCGCTCAGTGCAGGGAGACCATGCCCGCGTTGCCCTTCTTGCGCACCCAGGCCTTGGGCTTGGGCGGCTCACGCGGCGTGGCGGGCGCGGCCTCCTTCAGCTCCTTCGCGCCGGCGCGGCCTCGAGGCAGCTTCACCTCCAGTGCGGACTGCGGCGACGCATCATCCACCCAGTCAGCCGGGCGGCGGTTCGTGCGGATCAGCAGGCGCAGCTTCTGGTAGTGCGCCGAGCAGTAGCCCTTGGAACGGCTCGGCCGCTTGCAGCCCTTCACCGCGCAGAGCCGCTCCGCGGAGGAAGCAGCGGGGGCAGCAGGAGCGGCCTTGGCCCGGGGGGCAGCGGCCGCCGGAGCCCGGGCCGCGGGCGGGGTGCGCGGAACAGGGGCCTGTGCCTGGACGTGCCGGAGCGCCACCTGGCGGCCTCTCTCCCCGAGCAGCGGGGCCAGCTGCGCCGTCACCTCGCGCAAGGTCTGCAGCGACGACAGCCCGCGCTCCAGCTGGAGCACGGACTTCTGCAGCGGCCCGAGCTGGCTGCTCAGCTCGCGGCGAATCATCTCTCGAAGGGCTTTCTCAAAGGACATGTGGCGGGACATATACACCCGACAAGCCGCCCCTGTGAGTCTCCCTTGATCTCCTGGTAAAAAAAGAGCCCTGGGGTTTCCCCCAGGGCCCAGTTGCGTAGGAGCTGCCTCGGCCTTAGCGGGCCCGGGCGCTCAGCTTGAACCGCCGGTTGCGACGCCGGGTGCGCGGAACCGCCCACGCCACCCAGAGCACCAACACTGCTGGAATGAACAGTTGAACCATGGCCATCCCCCCTGTGAATCCACCCGTCAGACAGGACGGATGCCCTCCCTGTTGCTGAAATGAGCAGACACCTCCGGTGCGCCCCCGAGGCACCTGCCTCGTGGCCCGAACTCTCGCGGTCTGCTCTGACACTGCCTCTGCGTGCGGGGCCTCAGCCCTCGCCGTGCGCCTTCACCCGCTCCGCCTCCGACACGGACGCACTGTCGGACTGCGACGGGCGAGGCTGATGAGCCTCCACTTCTACTGCCGGAACGGAAGCTGGAGCCTGGGAGGGTGTCGCCCATGCGCGCACCACCGCCACCGCCACCCACAACGCCAGCGCCACCGGAACGAACACATGACCCATGACTGCTTCCCCTGAACGTAAGCGCCGGCCCCAGACGGGCAAGCCAGCCGCTTCCTGAATACGAACCCGCCTTGGCTCTATTTCAGTTACGGCAGTGTACAGCCCGGGTCTGACATTCGTCCCACCTCGCACGTTCCGCGCGTTTGGTGCGGCGCCCGGCCCGCTCTTGCGGCATGGTGCGCCCCACGCAGGAGTCAGAAGAGGACCTCCCACCCATGACGACCGACACGCTGGATCTGCAGTGCATCAATACGCTCCGCACCCTGGCCATGGATGCGGTGGAGAAAGCTCACTCGGGGCACCCAGGCGCACCCATGGCGCTGGCCCCGGTGGCCTATCAGCTGTGGCAGCAAGAGCTGCGCTACGACCCGTCCGGTCCCATCTGGCCCAACCGGGACCGCTTCATCCTCTCCAACGGCCACGCCTCCATGCTGCTGTACGGGCTGTTGCACCTGTCGGGTGTTCGCCGGGTGACGCGCGACTACCGCGTGGAGGAGGTGCCCACCATCTCCATGGAGGACCTCCAGAAGTTCCGCCAGCTGGACAGCGTCACTCCGGGCCACCCCGAGTACCGGTGGACCAGCGGCGTGGAGACCACCACCGGTCCGCTGGGCCAGGGCGTCTCCAACAGCGTGGGCATGGCCATTGCCTCGCGGTGGCTGGGCGCCACGTACAACCGGCCGGGCTTCACGCTGTTCGACTATGACGTGTGGGCCGTGTGCGGCGACGGTGACTTGATGGAGGGCGTGGCCAGCGAGGCGGCCTCCATCGCCGGGCACCTGCAGCTGCCCAACCTGTGTTGGATCTACGACTCGAACCGCATCTCCATTGATGGCAGCACGGACCTGGCCTTCACCGAGGACGTGGGCAAGCGCTTCGAGGCCTACGGCTGGCGCGTGCTGCACGTGGACGACGCGAACGATTTGGCGGCGCTCTCGAAGGCGTACCGCACCTTCAAGGAGCAGCGCGGCAAGCCCACGCTCATCATCGTCAAGAGCCAGATTGGCTACGGCTCGCCCAAGAAGCAGGGCACCGCGGCGGCGCACGGCGAGCCGCTGGGCGCCGAGGAAATCAAGGCCGCCAAGAAGAACTACGGCTGGCCCGAGGACGCGCAGTTCCTCGTGCCCGACGGCGTGCGCGAGCGCTTCCAGGAGCGGCTGGGCGCCCGGGGCAAGCAGCTTCGCACGGAGTGGGAGAAGACGTTCGCCGAGTACAAGAAGCAACATCCGGACCTGGCGGATCAGCTCGAGCGCATGCAGCGGCGGGAGCTGCCCGAGGGCTGGGACAAGGAGCTGCCCACCTTCGCGGCGGATGCGAAGGGCGTGGCCACGCGCGAGTCGAGCGGCAAGGTGCTCAACGCGCTGGCGAAGCACCACCCGTGGGTTCTGGGGGGCTCGGCGGACCTGAACCCGTCCACGAAGACGTACCTGGGCTTCTCGGGGCCGATGAAGCCGGGGGACCCCAGCGGGCGCAACATCCACTTCGGGGTGCGCGAGCACGTGATGGGCTCCATCGTGAACGGCCTGGCGCTGAGCAAGCTGCGCGCGTACGGGGCCACGTTCCTCATCTTCAGCGACTACCAGCGCCCGGCCATCCGGCTCTCCGCCATCATGGAGGTGCCAGCCATCCACATCTTCACGCATGACTCGATCGGCCTGGGCGAGGACGGACCCACGCACCAGCCGGTGGAGCAGCTCCCCAGCCTGCGCGCCATCCCGGGCCTCATCGTCCTGCGGCCCGCGGACGCCAACGAGGTGACGGAGGCCTGGCGCATCATCGCCCAGCAGAAGAGCCACCCGGTGGCGCTGGTGCTCACGCGGCAGGCCGTGCCCACGCTGGACCGGACGAAGTACGCACCGGCCTCGGGAGTGGCCAAGGGCGCTTATGTGCTCTCGGACTCCGAGGGCACACCCGATGTCATCCTCATCGGCACGGGCAGCGAGGTGCATCTGTGCCTGGAGGCCTCCGCGAAGCTCAAGGCCGAGGGCGTGAAGGCGCGGGTGGTGAGCATGCCCTCGTGGGAGCTCTTCGATCAGCAGGACGAGGCCTACAAGCAGTCCGTGCTGCCGGACGCCGTGCGCGCGCGAGTGGCGGTGGAGCAGGCAGAGGTGTTCGGCTGGGAGCGCTGGGTGGGGCTGCGCGGCTCCGTGGTGGGCATGCGCTCCTTCGGAGCCTCCGCACCGCTCAAGGCCCTGCTGCAGAAGTTCGGCTTCACCGTGGACAACGTGGTGAAGGAGGCCAAGGAGACCATCGCCAAGGCCAAGCAGTAGCCCGTGGAAGAACCAGGGCTCGGGCCACTTCCGAGCCCTGGGACAACGGCGGCGTCACTCTTCTTCTCGCGCCGCCGTGTCCGCCACCTCCGTGGCTCCCGCGTTCTTCACCAGCCGCACCGGCTCGTAGCCCGTCTTCCGCGAGATGGCCTCCGCCAGCACGTCCGCGTGCGTCGTCACCCAGATCTGGCTGTGCTTCGACGCGTCCACGATGAGCCTCGCCAGTGGCCCCAGTAGGTCCGGGTGCAGGCTCGTCTCCGGCTCGTTCAACGCCACGAACGGCGGTGGCCTCGGGCTCATCAGCGCCGCCAACAGACAGAGATAGCGCAGCGTCCCGTCCGACAGCTCGCCCGCCGTCATCGGCCGGTTCAGCCCCGGCATCCGCAGCAACAGGCTGAAGCGCCCCTGCGGTGCCTCGATCTCCAGGCGCGCTCCCGGGAACGCGTCGTCCAGCGCCTTCGCCAACCCCCGCACATCCCCAATCTCCTGGATCGTCCTCAGCGCCGCCGCCAGGTCTCTCCCGTCATGCGCCAGCGCCGTCGTCCTCACCCCAATCTGCGGCTGCCGCGCCGGTGCCTCCAGGTCTGTCCGGAACTGGTGGAAGAAGCGCCACGACTTCAACGTCCGCTGCACCTCCGCCAACCGGGGGAACCGCTGCGGCTCGGCCAGCTGATCCAACACCGACTCCGCTTCCCACAGCTGCGTCGGAAACGTCACCCGCTGCCCCTCCGAGTCCCTCAGGAACGCCGTGCGGTCCTTGCGCTCCATCAGCACCGCGCGCCGTCCCCCCGACAGCGCCCACAGGTGCTCCTCCTTCACCTCCGGATCCAACGAGAACAGCGACGCCTGCGACGGATCCGGCGGGATGATTCCGCAGCTCAGCTCGTAGGCCAGCTCGTCCTCCAGCGTCACTCCCACCGTCAGCCGCACCGGCTTCTTCGCCTCACGCGGCCCCGCCCACACCACACTCGGAGTCCCACCCTCCTCCGCCAACGTCCGCGCCAGCCGGCCCTCCGCCGCCGCCTGCAGCAGGTACAGCGCCCGGTACAAGTTCGTCTTCCCGCTTCCGTTCGGCCCCACCACCACTGTCACCGGGTGCACAGGCAACACCAGCCGCCTCACCGAGCGGTACCCCGCTATCTCCAACCGCGTCACTGTCATTGCCGCACCAGCGTAGTGGAAGTCACGTAGGCCCAGGCATGGATCCACACTCCTTACAATCCGCGCTGCCTCGGGCAGAGCCAGCCATTCTCAGACCAAGCCGTGCTCCCGGTTCTTCCGAGTGTAGGTGCACGGAGAGCGCGTCTTCCCAGCTCACACCGAGCGACCAGGCGTCTCCCACCTCGCCCCCTCCATGAGGGACGGACAGCGCGCGGCCTTCGTGTTAAATCAGAAGATCCTCATGGCCGAGCGTGGTGTCGCAGAAGAGATGGCGCAGGCCCTCGCGACGGTCCGCGATGGCTTTCGTACCAGCGCGTCCGAACGCGTGGCGCAGTTGCGCCGCCATGCCGACGCGTGGAAGGCCGGCACTCCCGGTGCCGCCTCCCAGTTCGCCCAGACCGCGCACTCCACCCGAGGCAGCGCCAGCACGCTCGGCTTCACCGAGGTGGCCCGGCTCTGCGCCGAGCTCGAGAAGCTCGCCGAGGGCGGCGACACGGCCTTCTCTCCCCGGATTCCCGGCCTCCTCCAGTCCCTTCAGGAGGCCTTCTCCCATCCGCCCAGCACCCTCCCGCTGGTGCCCCACCGGCCTCGCGTGCTGGTGCGCCTGGCGGACGCGCACCTGGCCAGCGAGCTCGCCCTGCACCTCGAGACGCTCGGCATGGACGCCGTGGCCGCCGCCTCCGAAGAAGAGTCGGTGCGCATCCTCACCTCCGAGCGCCCCGTGGAGCGCGTCGTGGTGGGCCCCGCCGTCCCCACCTCGCTGCGCGCCGCCCTGCGCTCGCTGAACACCCCTCCGCCCGTCGTCCTGCTCGCGCCCGCCGCGGACGTCCGCTCCGTGCCTCGCGAGGGCATTGACGCAGTCATGTCCATCGCCACGCCGCCCCCGGCGCTGGCCCGCGACATCGTCTCCATCCAGCGCGCCAGCCCCGCGCGCTACCGCGTGCTCGCCGTGGATGAGGACTCGACCGTGCTCGCCGCGGCCCGCGCCGTGCTCGAGGCCGCCAGCATGGAGGTGGTGACGCTCAACGACGCGCGCAACCTCTTCTCCAGCCTCCAGCGCCACCACCCGGACCTGCTCCTGCTGGATGTGGCCATGTCCTCGGTGGATGGCTTCGAGCTGCTCACCCAGCTGCGCGCGGACCCCGCGTGGCGCAGCCTCATCGTCGTCTTCCACTCCGCCCGGGACTCCTCGGGAGACCGCGTGCGCGCCTTCCAGCTCGGCGTGGATGACTACCTCATCAAGCCCGTGGAGCCCGCCGAGCTGCGCCTGCGCCTCATGGCCCACCTGCAGCGCCGCACCCTGCAGCGTGCCGCCAGCGACCCCAACGCCCAGGCCCCGCGCGTGGAGCGCCCCACCACCGGTGGCTCGCGCCTGGAGAACACGCCCACCCCGCGGCTGCCCGGCGCGGCCACGCCTTCGCGCCCGGTCCTCCCCGCCACACAGCTCACCCGGCCCCCGATTCCCACCAAGGATCCCCTCTCCACCACCCCCTCCACCCCGCGCCCCACGCAGCCTTCCACCGGGCCCCTTACGCCGCCAGTCCGCTCCCCCACGCCCCCGGGCGAGGCTGCCGCGGCCCCGGCTCGCCCCATCACAGGTTCGCGTCCGACGGTGGAGGGCGCTCAGACCCGCTCGCACCGCATCCTCGTGGCCGACGATGAGCCCGCGCTGCGCCGGGTGCTCCAGCGGCTGCTCGAGGCCGAGGGCTACGTGGTGGAGACCGTCACCGACGGTGAGGAGGCCCTGTCCCGGCTGCTCAACCCCGCGCTCACGCCCGTGGACCTGCTGCTGCTGGACGTGCACATGCCGCGGCGCTCGGGCATCGAGGTGCTCAAGGCGCTGCGCGAGGCCTCCTCGCCCGTGCGGGCCCTCGTCCTCTCCGCGCGCATCCGCGATGAGGACGTGATGAAGCTGTACAACGAAGGCGCCGTGGACTTCGTGGCCAAGCCCTTCTCCATCCATACGCTGCTGGCGCGCGTCACCCGCCTGCTCCCGCAGCGGACGTAAGCCCGGAGCCCCCTTCATGACTCGTACCCTTGGCGCGTGGGCCTGCCTCACCGCTTGCGCCCTCTTCTGCACGGGCTGCCCCTCGGAGGAGCCGCCGAAGAGCAACACCCCCTGGCCCATCCTCGAAGAGCCCGGCGATGCGCTCGACACGGGCGCCCTGGCGCCGTGCATCCACCCCACCCAGGTGGGCAGCGACTGCGGAGAGCTGAGCCGCTTCAACCTGTCTCAGTGCAATCGCGCCTCGCTGGCCAGCGCTCCCGCCGAGGGCGTCTTCATCCTCAAGAACCGCGCGCTGACGTCAGCCTCCTCCACGGGCGGCATCCTGTTCCCCGGCGCGATGAAGCTGGGCAGCGGAACCAGCCCCAGCATCCTCTCGGGTGGCCTCGTCAGCGCGGACTCCCGGAGCGGAGACACCTTCTATCTCCGCCGCGAGTCCACCCTGCCCAACGGCGAACCCTCCCTGACGGCCTACGCGGGCTGCCAGCTCAACAACGCGCAGCAGCTCACCGGCTGCTACGTCGTCTGCCGCAACGGCCAGGTGCGCTCCACGGGCACCTTCGAGGCCTTCCGCGCCACCCGCCGCGAGGGCGAGCAGGAAGCCGAGGGCCTCCAGCTCGGCTCCGAGTCCTTCATCCCCCTGGGCCTGCCCGTGGACATCTACGTGGCGAAGCAGCACGCCTACGTGGTGTCGGTGAACTCGAACGGCCGCACCGGCGGCCTGTCCGTGTTCGACGTGTCGACCCCTGGCGACGTCCGCTTCCGGCGCACGGTGACGATGCCTGGGGACAGCTACTGGAACGGCGTGTGGGCCAAGGGCGACGCGCTCTACGTGGCCAGCGCGTCCCGCGGGGTGCTCGTCTTCGACATCCGCGATCCGGCCAACCCGGCGTTTCTGAGGAACGTGCCAGGCGCCCCCATCGACGTGCACACCGTCTTCGTGGAGGGGGACCGGCTGTACGCCATGTCCCCGAGCCCCAACAGCGAGACGCTCATCTTCGACATCACCCAGCCCACCCAGCCCGTGCTGCTCAACCGCTTCAGCGTGCCGGACGGGCAGACCACGGGCTACCCCCATGACGCGTTCGCATACGAGGGGCGGCTCTACATCAACCACTGGAACCTGGGTTACGTCATCATGGACGTCACCGACCCCACGAAGGAGAAGCAGCTGGGCAGGTACGCGTACGCGAACCAGACCAGCCACGCCAACGCGGTGGGCACCCTCAACGGTCGCACCATCGCCTTCGAGGGCGGTGAGAACTTCGGCGCGCACCTGCGCGTGCTGGACGTGACGGAGCCCGAGGCGCCGGTGAAGATCGGCGAGCTCCAGCTGCGCGAGCAGACCTCCATCCACAACATGGTGCTGGTGGGCACCCGGCTCTACACCGCGTGGTACCACGAGGGCGTGCGGGTGTTCGATGTGTCCGACCCCTCGCAGCCGAAGCAGCTCGCGTACTTCAACACCTTCCGGGAGACGGACTTCGAGCGCGGCTACAGCTTCTACGAAGGCGCGCTCGGCATGCGCGTGCCTGGGGACGGGTATGTGTACGGGGTGGACAGCTCGCGCGGTCTGATGATCTTCCGTGAGCCGTGAGCCCCTCGCTCGCTAGGCGGCCTCGCCCGGCCGCCGGAGCATCCGCGTCACGCGGTGCAGGGTGAGGACGCGGGCCACATCGTCGCGCGTGTACTCCACCTCGAAGCCCGCCAAGGTGAGGGTGTGGCGACCTTCGCCAGGCTCATAGGGCGTGCCCTCGACCGCCAGCAGCTGCATCACGTCCTGAAGCACCTGAAAGTCCTCCGACGTCACACATCCCACCTCACGCCAAGCCTCCGGCATCAGGTCGACTCTGTAATAAGGAGGGAGCACTGGCGGTGAAGTGGACATGGTGTGACTCCAAACTGTCCCCCTCCCAGTGCAAACCACGGGCCCTTCTCCCCCGTTGAGAAATCACCCGCTTGGCTCAGTGGAACACACTGCGTCTGGAGGAACTTCAGCCCTGGCTCTGTAAGAAATACCCCAGAACGCTTTCACTGCCGGATCAGAGCTCGATGCGGTTCCGGCCGTTGGCCTTGGCGCGGTACAGGCGTGCATCCGCCTCACGCAGCAGTGTCTCGGCGTCCTCGCCGTCCCTGGGGGCCTCGACGATGCCGGCGCTGAAGGTGATCTGGAAGGACTCGCCGTGGTCGCCCGAGAACTTCACCGCGGCCAGCTCCGCCGCCGTGCGAGTGAGGATCTCCTTGGCGCTCGCGGCCGTCTCGCCCGCCAGCGCCACGACGAACTCCTCGCCGCCCCACCGGCCGCGCAGGTCCTCGCGGCGGAAGCGCGTGGTCAGCAGCCGCCCCAGCCGCGCGAGCACATGGTCCCCCGCCACGTGACCATGGGTGTCATTCACCTGCTTGAAGTGATCCACATCCAGGAAGCACAGCGCCAGCGGCCGCTGCTGGCGTCGGCCCTCGGACAGCCGGGCACGCAGGGCCTCGAGGAAGGGCCGGCGCAGGAGCAGCCCGGTGAGCGCATCCCGCTCGGAGCGCTCGCGCGCCAGGCGCACCCGCTCCAGCCGCGAGTGCATGCGCGCCACCAGCTCCTCGTGCAGCACCGGCCGCGTGAGGTAGTCGTCCGCCCCCGCCTCGAAGGCCGCCACCCGGAACTCGGCCCCCTGCTGCGTGGTGATGAGGAGGATGGGCAACTCCTCCCACTCCGGCATGGAGCGGATGATGCGGCACAAGTCAAAGCCGCTCGGACCTGGCAGCTCCACATCCAGCACCAGCAACTCCGGGCGGTGCTCGGCCAGCGCGTCCAGCAGCCGGAACGGATCCGTCAGCGCCGTCACCTCCACGCGGTGCCCGGCGACCGCATGGCTGATCGCACTGCGCGCCTCCTCGTCATCCGCCAGCACCAGCACGCGCGAGCGCTCCGGCCGCCGGGCCGCCACCAGCCGCTCCACCGCTCCAATGAGGTCCGCCGTCGCGAAGGGCTTGGGCAGGTACAGCGAGCCTCCGGCGTGAGCCGCCGCCACACGGTGCGCCAGGTCTCCGTCCGCGCTGAAGAAGGCCAGGGGCAGTGAGTCCCACAGCTTCTGGCTCCTCAGCCGTGCCGCCGCCTCGAAGCCTCCCTCCGGGCCGCCCAAGTGCACGTGCAGCAGCGCGCCGTCCAGCCACTGCCCGCGCGCCCGCTCCACCGCCTCGTCCATGTCCTGGGCCGTGAGGACTTTCACCTCCTGCGCCTTGCCCATCCGCTCCACTTCGGCCAGCCATTCCGCGTCGTCGTCCACCACCAGCACCGAGCCCATCAAGCTCGTGGGCTTGGGCGCCTCCACCGCCTTCGGAGCGGGGGAATGGAGGGTCTCCGCCAGCTCCTTCAGCGAGGCCTCGATGGCCGCCCAGTCCACCGCCTGGCCCGCGCGCGCGGGCTTCACCAGCGCCTCCAGCCGTCCCGCCGCCTCGCCCACCGGCGCGAAGCCGAACGAGCCCGCCGAGCCATGGAGCTTGTGCGCGTCGTAGTACAGGGCCTCCACCGACTCGGCCGAGCCCGTGCGCGCCTGGGCCAGCGCCTCCGTGAGCGAGGCCAGGCGCCGCTTCAGGTGCCGGCCATACTCGGCGTTCGCCGCAGCCAGCTCCTCCGAGACATCCGCGGGGAGGGGAGGCTTGCCCGCCACCGGACCCGGCCGCTGCCGCGCCAAGGTCTGCTCCACCCACTGCCGCGCCAGGGCCTGCTCCACCCAGATGAAGAGCTCCTGCGGCGTGTACGGCTTCTGGAGGATGCGCGTGACTCGCAGTTCCTTCAGGAACTGCTCGCGGCCCTTCACGTCCTTCCACATCCGCGAGGCCAGGAGGATGGGCAGCGTGGGCTTCGCCCGGCGCAGCTCCTGGAGGAAGTCCAGGCCCACCATGCCCGGCAGCAGGCTGTCCACCACGGCCGCGTCCACCGGCATGCTCGCGAGCACCGCGCGCGCCTCCTGCACGCTCCGGGCGCACTCCACACGGAAGCCCCGCTCCCGCAGGAACGCGGGCATCACGGTCTGCAGCTCGCGATCCTTCTCGAGAAACAGGACGATGCTGCTCATGAGGCCACCCTCTCCACCCACGTCCTCCACGGTCTCAGGTCGACGGCAGCAGCTTTCGGATCTCGGTGGGCAGCGTCATGGGATCGAACGGCTTGCTGATGACGCCCGCAGCGCCCAGCTCCAGGTAGCGCGCCACCT
The DNA here is from genome assembly GCF_000737315.1 of Hyalangium minutum. Lineage (GTDB taxonomy): Bacteria > Myxococcota > Myxococcia > Myxococcales > Myxococcaceae > Hyalangium > Hyalangium minutum. The sequence goes on along the minus strand of NZ_JMCB01000006.1, from coordinate 915,139 downwards.
CCTGCTTCTGGATCTTCGCCGTCATGAAGATGATGGGCGTGTGCGCGGTGGCCTCCTGGGCTCGGAGCTGCCCGAAGGTGGTGGGCCCATCCATGCCGGGCATCATCACGTCCAGGAGGATGACGTCCGGCTTCTCGGCGGCGGCGAGCGCCACGGCCTCGGCGCCCGAGGCGGCCAGCACGGTCTGCCAGCCCCCCACGCGCTTCAGGCTCAGGTGGCCCACGGTGCGGATGTCCTCCTCGTCATCAACGAGGAGCACCTTGCGAATCGTCATTAGCGGTCCCCTGAAGCGGAAGCGTAACCCGGTGGCCTTCCTGCCTGCCCACGGATCCAAAGACGCGCTGGCCAGACTGTCACACAGGAATAAAATCCAGCAATTCTTGAAGAACACCCTACTGCTCGGACCCGCCAAGCTCCCCAGTCGCTCACACCAAAGCCAGCAGGCACGCGGACGGCGCCGCGCACGGTGAGCCGCTGCGTCCCTGGGGTGGCTGCCGGGTGCCGAGCTGGTTCAGTTCTGTTCCGGGGGTGGAGATTTGCTTGGCCAGTTTCCGCAGTTGCCCGGTCAATGCCTCCTAGCATTCGACAACGCTGCGACAGGTCGCCGTTGCATCGGCGAGTTCCTTAAGGACGCAGCGTCATCCCGGCCTTCGCGAAGCTCTCCCGGAACCTCGGCGTCCACGCTCCCCCGCATGCGGTGGACATGTCGTTGCAGATGGTGGCGATGTGGTGGGCCTCGATGCAGGGGGCCTTGCCGCTTGGCTGCTGTCCTGGCTTGACCCGCTCCGCCCCCCTCGATGAAAGGTCGAGGCATGAACTTCCGAACTTGCAGCGCACTCCGCCAAGCCGTTGCCGTTGCCACAGTCTTAGCTGGGTGCGCCACCTCTCAAAAGGAGCCTGAGACCTACGCCTGGGCGCCTGTGCGTCCACCCGCTGTGCCCGGCACGGGCCTGCCCACCCGCGGGCAGCCAGGGCAGGTTCGCCCCCAGCCCCTGCCGCGGAGCCCGCATCAGCGCGTGTTGCCACCCACCCAGGAGCCGGGCCTTTGGGCCGGAGACTCTCCCCGGGCCTCGCAGGAGCCGGAGGCGAACCCCACACCGGAGAGGTCCAGCGCGAACAGGAGGGTTCCGCCTGCCCCGGTGACGACGGAGCGCCGCCGCCCAGAGTGCGCGCCCACCCCAGTGCCGCACGCGGGCGAGGATGACCCGCATGACGCGTGCGCCGATCAGTTTCCGCCGAACCGCTACCCCGGCAATGACGTGCTCGTGGGCGGTGTGCGCTTTGATGCGCTGCAAGTCGGCGTGCGCGTGCTGTGGGAGATCAAGACGCATCGATTTGACACGTACCCTGACTTCATCCGGCGGATGACGATCCAGGAGCAAGTGCCGTTGCTGCGGGAAGAGCGGGACATCGCCGAGGCATGTGGCTATGGCTTCGTCGTTGGGGTGAGCACCCAAGAGCACAAAGACGCGTTGCTCGAACAGGAGCCACTCCTCAATATCGTCGTCACGGGGTGCAAGCGATGACCCAGCAGAGAACCCTGATCCTCATCGTCTTCGCGCCTGCGCTTGTGGGCGACGACGGTCGCACGCTCGCAGTCGTCCACGGAATCGAACGAGCGCTCTCCCGTGTGCGCTTGGAATGGGAGCTGTCAAAGGCGGGGCGGCCCCTCGCGTTGCCGCGACGCGATGGGTGGCTCGCTGAGGCGGCCGCGCGCGGGGAGTTCCCACTGCTGTGCAACGGCGACGAGAGTTATCCCGTGACGGTTTATGGGTTGCGGACATCCGGGCGCCAAGCGCCGGGCGGCCAGCCGTTACTCGATGTCCATGCAGAGCTGCCACTCGATGCGGCCAGCATCGCGGCGGCGGCGGAGATGCTGGAAGGTGTGGCGGAAGGCGCACGCGCATTCTGGGGGCGCGTGTTGCCGAACGGAGTGGCGTCGGAGGTAGCGAAACAGTTTCGACACTCGATGGATCAACCGCATGTTCCGCCCCGGGGGCTCCCAGCGCTCAACCTTCCCAAGCACCTCCGCTCGTCTGAGATCCCCCATTATCTCGGGTGGCTGAACTACTGGTCGGCAGCCACCGCACAGGCCCTCGGGTTCCCGGATCCTGCCCGCGACGCGGACCTGCTCTCTCGGGCGCGGCGCACAGCGACGGGCGGGTGGGTCGTTCGGCTCACAGAGACGCCACTCGATCTCGACAACCCCGCGCACCTGGAGGCGCTCGCGCGCGCTTACGAGCGCTTCCCGGAGATTGGCGGGCGCGTGCCCCCGCGCTGAGTCACCGGCCCCGCATGCGCTGGCCTTCCACCCACACCCTGCGCCCGCTCCCTCGCCTGCCCGGGGGCCCTGCATTTCCCTCCCGTTGCGGCGGGCCGCCTGCGCCATGACCGTTGATGCCGGAGGAGGACTTCCATCATGGCCCAGAAGGAAACGAAGCAGCCAGGACCCCAGCCAGCCGAGGACATGTTCGGGCGCCCGACGAGCCCGAGGCATGAGGAGCCCGCCCAGCGTCCCACCCACGATGCGCCCGGCGGGAGCCCTCATCACTCCCGCAAGAGCACCGAGGAGGAGGAGGAGCACCCGGACATCGGGGGTGTGGATGACATCCCAGATGGAGACGGCCCGCGCAGCGACCGGGGCAACAACCCACTGCCCGAGGGCTATTGGGCCCAGTTTCCCGGTGACAAACCCTAGAAGTGCCGCCTTTTGACGCAATGAGATGAGGCTTGCCCCCTTCCCTGGGTAGGAGCCAGGGAAGAAACCCGGGAGGGGGCGCTCGGATCGACTTCGGGTATGCTGCCGCGCCACACGGTTCGGCGCGCCCACAATGCGCCGTCCGAGGCCACCTCATTTCAAACTGTGCCGGAGCTCCCGCGGGTCCGGTACCGCTCGAAAGGCATGTGCATGAAGAAGCTGGGACGCGTAGGGCTGGTGCTGGGAGTGCTCACCCTCACGGGGACTGTGGGCTGTAGCGACAAGCCGGACCCCGCAAAGGAGGCCCGCGCCAAGGCCACCAACCACCTCAACAAGAAGGAGTTCAAGCTCGCCATCGAGCAGTACGAGCTGGCCATCCAGGCCGATCCGAACTCCGAGAAGACGTGGAAGGAGAAGGCCTTCGCCCACCAGCAGGTCGGCGAGCACCAGAAGGCCGCCGAGGCCCTCATCAAGTACGTGGAGGTCACCAAGGACCCGAACGTGAAGCGGGACGAGATGTACCGCGTCATCGCGGACGAGTTCCGGCAGGCCGGGCAGCCCGAGGACGCCGAGAAGGCGCTCGTGAAGGTGCTCGATGCCAAGGAGTCGGCCGCGGAGAAGGCGGAGCTGTGGCGCGTCATCGCCGACCAGTACCTGAAGGCCGGCAACCTGGACGTGGCCGAGGCCAAGTTCAACGAGGCCGTCAAGCTCAACCCGAAGGACGAGGCGAGCCTGGGCTGGCTGGCGGCCATCTACTCCAAGCGCGGCGGCGTGGAGAGCAAGGACGGCCCCGCGGTGCCCGAGCACCTGGACAAGGCGCTGGCCTACCTGGACCAAGTGATCGCGCTCAACCCCGAGTACCCCTTCACGTACATCAACAAGCGCATCGCCGTGGCCAAGTACGCCATGCACGAGCAGAACATGGCGAAGATCTCCCTGCAGGAGGCCAAGGAGGCCAAGAAGAAGGCCATCGCGGACGCGGCCATGGCCCGGGCGACGGAGCACGACAAGCGCGCTCAGGAGTTCCAGAAGCAGTACGAGGAGCTCACCGCCAAGTTCACCGAGACCCAGAAGAAGTTCAAGGAGAAGCAGGCGGCTGCCGCTGCCGAGGCCGCCAAGCAGGCCGAGGCCGCTGCCGCTCCCAAGTAGTCCTTGAAGACCGGGCGCCAGCGCCCGCATGAAAAAGGGCTCGGAACCCGTGCACCGGTTCCGAGCCCTTCGTGTTTCAGCCGTCAGTCACACGAGATGGCCACACCGTCGTGGCGGCACTCGTGGCCGCGCTGATCCACCTCCAGCTGGTAGAGCGAGCGGACGCCCTCGTCGCTCTGCTGGACGCGGGTGGAGGCCTGCTGGCTCGGGCCCTGCTGGTTGAGGTCGATGGACACCACGCCACCGCCGATGGACACCTGCATGGCCGGCTCCGCGGGAGCGGCCACCGTGGTGCTCTGGTGGTAGCGCGCCCACTTATCCGAGCTCTGCGTGTAGAAGCTCTGCGCGCAGTTGGCCACGCCCGTGGCGAAGTTGGCCTGGTACAGCCGCGCCACGTTGGTGCCCGTCGTCGAGCACACCGCGCCCGGCGCCCCGCTGGGCTCGAACGAGCTCCACAGCACGCAGCCGCTCACCAGGCTGCCGGTGGTACCGGTGCGCTCGTTGGGCACGGCGTAGTCGATGTACCAGCCCTTGCCCGAGGGCGCCGCCGACTGCTGGCTCCCGGCGACCGCTCCCGCCGAGTCGAACTGGCTGACGTTCACCAGGTCGGCATCCGAGAAGAGGGTGCCGTCGTACGCCGTGGCCTCCGCGTCGCTGTCGAAGCGGCGCAGCGGATCCGTGCCGCCGTACGTCCACACGCCGTAGTAGCGCTGCGGGTAGGGCGAGGCATCCTCGGTGTAGTTGAGCGCCGTCCAGGTGTTGGCCGTCTCGCGGCAGCTCCACGAGGAGGTATCACCGTCGCACGTGTACTCGAGCGTGCCGTCGTTGGCGTTGCCGCAGCCGTTGGCCGCGTCGTTGTTCCACGCGAGCGTCACCTTCGCGCCGCCGCAGGACGCGCCGGGGCTGCCCGTGGAGACGGTGCCGGAGCTGTAGTGGTAGTTCTGGTACGTGGCGTTGCTGGTGTACACGGTGGAGCCGCCTCGCTCGACGGTGAGCGTGTTGTTGACGCCGCAGCCCTGCGCGGCGCAGGCGCGCGGGTTGGACAGCCGGCACGCGGTGCCCTTCTCGAGCAGGTTCTCCCGGTCACCGGTGCCCACGAAGGTGCGCAGGAAGCCGGTGTCGGGCTGCAGGGCGTTGAGGGTCATATAGGTGAACGGCGCACGCATGGCCTCGGGGTCCGCCGTCTTCCCCGCCAGGTTCGCCACGCGGAAGGAGCGCGCGGCGAACCAGTTGTTCACCCGCTTCGTGCTGGAGTCCCACACGCCCGGCTTCCACATGCGCACCATCCACAGCTGGCCGCCGTAGTCGCCCACCGTGGCCGAGTCGAAGAGCTGATCCGCATCCGCGCTGGGGTTGTTGCCCCGGCCGATGTCGAGCAGCGACAGGCCCGCGCCAATCGGGTAGCGCAGGTTCTCCGAGCGGTTCTGTCCATCCCCGTGGAAGAAGCTCCACACCGTGTGGCCCGTGCGGATGTCCACCAGCGCCATGCCGCGGCCGCGCAGCATGTGCTCGTCGAAGCCGCCGTTGAACGCCACCACCCAGCGCTCGCGCGCCGGAGTGCCGTCGATGAGCCACGGCGTCTCGCTCGGGTGGCCCGTGCTGCTCATGTCCCGCAGGGCGTTGTCCGCGACCTCGGTGAGCGCCACGGGGCCCACGGGAGGAGGGCGGGGAGCGAAGTTGGTGAAGGCCTCGCCCACCTGCAGCGCGAGCGGGTCGCACGGCTGCGGCCACATCCACAGGAAGTCCCCTGCCTGATCCGGCACGCGGGTGGCGGTGTCACCCGGGTTGCGGCCCAGCAGGCGCGTCAAGTCCAGCGCGAAGCGGTGCACGCCGCCACGGCCCGTGCCCACCACGGCCACCGTGCGGTACTCCTTCCACTGCTTCTTGCCGTCGGCCGGCTCGCCCTCCATGCCGTCCAGCCACACATCGCGCACCATGGGCGTGCCATCCACGAAGTAGCCGTGCTTGCCCAGGTTGGGGCGCAGCTTGGGCAGCATGTCCGGCGGGATGAAGGCCCACAGCTCCTCGCCCGTGCCCGCGTCGTACTGCACCTGCCCCGTGAGCGAGTCCACCGCGCCCGAGGGCAGTGCCTGGCCGTTGTGGAACGCGTGCAGCATGCCGCCATTGCTGCCCACCAGGATGATCTTGTCCCGGTTGCCCGCCTCGGACTGGTACGCCTCGTAGGCCTTCACACTCACGCCGCTGGGAAGCGTGGACTCTGCCTGCACCGTGGAGCCGGAGAACAGCACCGTGAGGCACTGCTGCGAGAAGCCGCAGAAGCGCGACGGCGACGGCGGCTCCACGCTCACCGGCGAGGAGTGGAAGATGTCATGCAGCAAGAACGGCCGGTCCTGCTCGCGCAGGCTCGGATCAGGGTTGAGCGCGTCCGCGCCGCGGTACCAGCGGATGATCAGCTTCGTGCAGTCCTCCGGGGACAGGCTGGGCTCGCCCAGGCGCGTGGCCAGATCCGAGCACACCGACGGGTTCTGGCTGATGCCCAGGTACTCGCGCAGCACGCCCGCGTTCGCCTCGGTGAACGCCACCGGCGCGTCCTGGGAGTCGAGCTTCCCGTCGCCGTTGCCGTCGACGAGGGTGAAGATGCGCCGCGTCTTCCACTTCTCGGTGCCGGCCTTGAGCTTCTGGCCGGCCTCCCAGAAGGGAACTGCGGGCGTGGTCGGGCTGAGGAGCTTCACGAAATCACCCTCGTCATTCTCGATGATGGCGTCCCCCGCGGCGTCGAGCAGCAGCGTGTCGTCGCAGTCGCCATCCTGGTTCAGGTCTCCGCCCGCGGCGGGGTTCGTCGGGTTGCAGCCCAGCAGGCGCTCCGGGCCCTGATCGAACCGGTAGAGGAAGCCCTGCCACGGATCCGTCTTCGCGCGGGCCGGCTTGAAGCGCGGAATCAGCGTCGCGCTGGCGCTGCGCACCTGGAGCGTGCTGGCCGCGGCGCTCGAGAACGAGGTGGACCGCGTCTGCACGTTGGTGATGATGTCCAGCAGCGCCTGCTTCAGACCGGTGGCGTCGTCCGCCGTGTAGTAAAGGCCACCGCCCACTTCGGCCGTGTTCTTCAGGAACGGGCTGTTGATGCCGAAGCCCACCGTGTACGTGAGCACGTTCTGCTTCCCGGCAGTGTTGAAGTCCCCGACGATGGGCGGCGTGTGGCTCTGCAAGTCCTTCTCGTAGAGCAGCTTGGCCACGTCATCCAGCAGGTAGTTCTGGTTGTCATCCGTGTAGACAGCGGGGTCGCTGCCCTTGTCACGGGTGGCGGTGGTGCCTCCGCCGCACGGCGCGGAGTCCGGGCAGTACACCGGGCCGCCGTTGAGCGTGCGCAGCTTGGTCACCACCGTGCTGCTCAGCGTGTCGCCCGAGGGCTCGCCGTCCGTGATGATGATGACGGAGGACGTCTGGCAGCCCCAGCACACGCTGCGGCCCTGCGAGGTGAGCGCCGGGTTCTTGAACGCGCCTGGGTAGCTGAAGCCGCTGCCGAAGCCGAAGACGTCGCGGTACACGGTGTCCTCCGACGTGAAGTAGTAGCCCACGTTCAGCAGCGAGCGTGCCAGCGGCGTGCCCGTGGTGAACGTCAGCCCGTTGACGGAGTTGATGTAGCTGGCGCGCTCGCCGTCGAACGCGCTCGCGTCGTTGGCGATCTGCTGGCACGAGGGGTGCTGCTCCTTGAGCAGCACGGTGTTGGGCGCGCTGTTGGAGAAGTGGCTGATGCCCGCGCGCACGCGGCGCAGATCCTTGATGACGGACTTGAGCACCGCCTTCGCCGTGACGTACTTGGGCGGGTTGAAGTTGAGGTAGCGGCCCCAGAACATGAAGTTCAGGTTCTCGAGCGGCGGCGTGTTGCGGCCCATGGTGCCCGGCACCTTGTAGTAGCCCTTGGTGCTCAGGCACGACAGGCAGCGGGCGTACTCCGCCCCGCCCGTGGTGGACCAGTTGGGCACCTGCGACTGGCAGGCCTGCTCCCGGGTGTTCCACTGCGCCGGCGGGTTGCCCAGGTCCGCCCAGTACAGGTAGCCGTAGAACTTGTCGTCCTGGAACAGGTTCGGGAAGCCCGTGTCCGAGCCCATCCCCGTGCCCACGTCCGGCACCGGGTACACGTGGCTCGCATCCCAGCCCCGCGAGGCCGCGAACGCGTCCAGGCGCGGGTTCTCGCAGCCGTTCACGGTGAGGTTGAAGAAGGTGATGTGATCGCTGTTCTCCACCTGCGGCAGCTCACGCATGGAGCCCGAGGTGTCGAGCAGGAAGTGGATGTTGGGCGGGGCGCCCTCGGCGCTGAAGAAGCGCTCGTCGCCCGAGACGTCGGTGCCGTGCAGCACATCGTTCACCAGCGACGTGGTCAGCTGGCAGCACGCCGCGGAGTTGGCGGACGCGTCGCCCAGCTCCGCGTGGGCTCCTCCCACCACGCCCAGCATCGCCACCGCGAGGCACACCCGACGAAGAATGGAAATCCAGGACTGCTGCATGGTGCTTTCTCCCTGCAAGCCGCGCGAGCCCTGGCTCCGGCCCTTCGCGGCGCAGTCCCACTTTGCAAACTCCGGCCCCCGGCCTGGCTCGTCACAAGCCAGCGAAATGACGGAGCTTCCGGCCTCCTCCCCTCGGCAGGCGGCACGGGGCTTCACCTCGCAAACTCTGCACACCGCAAAGGTTCGCTAGCGGTTTGTGGGAACTTGCCGCGCACACGGTTGTCGAAGTCTCCCGAAACCCAAAAGCTCGATGGAGGCTGTTCATGAGGCGGAGCCGTGTGGCCGTCAGTGGGATCGTCTGCGCGCTGGTGGTCGAGAGCGCGCTGGTTGTGGGCTGCCGCTCTCAGGAGGAGGCGCCGCAGCGAGCCGTGGAGATGGCCGCGAAGCAGCAGGAGCCGAGGCAGGAGCAGAAGGTGGCCGAGTCGCTGCCGTCGAAGACCCGGGCTGAGCCGTCATCGCCGAATGCGGGGCCCTCGCCGACCGTCAGCCCGCCGTCGAGCCATGTGCCGGCTCCTTCCGCAAAACGTTCTCCCGCCGCGTTCGGATCCGCGTCGGGGCTCGGGGGATTGGGCTTCAAGGGCTCGGGCTCGGGTGGAGGCGGCATCGGCACCCTCGGCGGCGGCACCGGCTATGGCTCGGGCAGCGCCAGCCTCGGTGGCAAGTCGATGGTGGGCATGAAGATGAAGATGAGGGGGCCCGCTCCGCGCAACGTCTCCAGCTCCGGAGACACCACGAGCCGCACCGAGCAGTACCGTGACGCGGGCATCAATCCCTTCGTCACCGCGAGCGAGGACCCCCTGTCCACCTTCGCCATCGACGTGGACACGGGCGCGTACACGCTGGCGCGCCGGAAGATTCTCGAGGGCTCGCTGCCGGTACAAGAGGGCGTGCGCGTGGAGGAGTTCCTCAACTACTTCCGCTACGACTACGAGGGGCCTACGGACGGCTCGCCGCTGGCGGTGCACATGGACGCGGCGCCCTCTCCGTACACGCCGGGCCGCCACCTGCTGCGCGTGGGCGTGCAGGGCAAGCAGCTCAGCGTCTCCGAGCGCAAGCCCGCGCACCTCACCTTCCTGGTGGACGTCTCCGGCTCCATGGCCTCGCCGGACAAGCTGCCGCTGGCCCAGCGCGCCCTGCGCATGCTCGTGGACAACCTGCGCGACGGTGACACCGTGGCGATGGTCACCTACGCGGGCCACGTGAAGGTGGCGCTGCCTCCCACTGGCCTGGAGAGGAAGGCTGTCATCCACCAAGCCATCGAGGAGCTCCAGGCGGGCGGCTCCACCGCCATGTCGTCCGGAATCGAGCTGGCCTACCAGCAGGCGATGCAGACGGTGGATGGTCAGTCCACCTCGCGCGTCATCATCCTCTCGGACGGCGACGCCAACGTGGGTGCCACCTCGCCCGAGGAGATCCTCAAGTTGATCCGCGGCTACGTGAAGGAGGGCATCACCGTCACCACCGTGGGCTTCGGCATGGGCAACTACAAGGACGAGATGATGGAGCGCTTCGCCAACCAGGGCGACGGCAACCACTACTACGTGGACTCGCTGATGGCCGCGCGCCGCATCTTCCAGGAGCAGATCGGCGGCACGCTGGAGGTGATTGCCCAGGACGTGAAGCTGCAGGTGGACTTCGATCCGAAGCAGGTGGCCCGCTACCGGCTCGTGGGCTACGAGAACCGCGCCATCGCGGACGCGCTGTTCCGGGACGACAAGGTGGACGCGGGCGAGCTGGGCGCGGGCCACACCGTCACCGCCCTCTACGAGCTGGAGCTCCAGCCGGGCGCGGGCGATGACCTGGCCACCGTGCGCGTGCGCGCCAAGAAGCCTCGCGGAGAGAAGGCCACCGAGCGCGCGTTCCGCTTCTCCGGCAAGGCCCTGGCCTCCAGCTTCGCCTCGGCGAACAAGGATCTGCGCTTCGCCACCGCAGTGATGGGCGCAGCCGAGCTGCTCCGCCGCAGCCCCCACGCGGCCCGCTGGAGCTTCGAGCAGGTGGAGAAGATCGCCCGCGAGGCCACGCCCTCGGGCAATGCCGAGCGCCAGGAGTTCCTCCGGTTGCTGGAGAAGGCCCGCCCGCTGGTGGAACGCGTGGCGGCGCGCTGACACGGCGGCGCATCCAATCCGCCGGGTCGCCCTCCGGCGGGGGTGCCTGTCCACCACGCCAAGTCCGCGAAACTCCCGGGAAATGCCGTGTCAGACCCCTTCTGTAGTGTCAACGCATCTACGACACACGAAGGGGTCGTCCATGGCGGAATCCCGTGAGTCGCCACGCGTCTCGGTGAACAAGCTGGGGGAGTACCTCACCGCTTCACCGGCCCGTCGCAAGCGCATCATCCATGATCAGAAGCACCCGTGTGATCCGCAGTACCTGCGGTATCCGGAGGCGTCGCAGGCCATCACCGACTTCCTGTGCAAGGGAATGAACGGCGGCATCCTCCGGGACCACCAGGAGCGCTTCTTCAACACCGTGCCGCAGACGGAGTTCGAGGCCCAGCGCTTGCACCTGTGCGTCGAGGCGCTGGATCGGTTCGCGGCGGTGGTGCCGCAGCTGGAGCTGGAGGGCACCATCATCAGCGCGGTAGGCCAGGAGCCTCCGGTGTTGGAGGTTGCGGGCGTCACCATCAGCGTGCGGCCCGAGGTGGTGCTGCAGATGACGGACCGGCGCGGCGAAAACAAAGTGGGGCTGCTCAAGCTCTACTTCGCCAAGTGGCATCCGCTGGATGAGCGCTCGGGGCAGTACATCGCCACACTCCTGCACAGCTTCGCGGAGCAGCACCTGCGGCACCTGGGCCCGGTGGATCAGCGGCTGATCCGCGTGGTGGATGTGTTCGCCGGTACGCTCTTCGAAGCTCCCAAGGCCAACACCCGCCGGCTCCATGACGTGGAGCTGGCGTGCGAGGAGATTGGCGCTCTCTGGGCCATTCACTGAGGGCGCTGAGCGCTTCCGTTGACCAGCAAGCGGCCAGGGTGTCCAGCGCTGGGCGCCCTGCCGGGTGAACCTGCCCTGCTGCGGACAGATGGTATGGCTGGGGACCCCGCTCCCTTGGTGAGAGCGAGGGGAATCCCCAGCGTTCGGCGCCCGCGCTCCCCAACCCGAGCGCGGCACCACCACTCCGCAGTTGGAGGTTCATCCGAATGGCTGACAAGAGAATGGACAACGGCAGGGACGACACCACGCGCAACGGGCGCGGCACGGTCCCCGACAACGGGACGCCGGGCATGCTGGGGGGTGACGTGGCGACGCGCGGTACGGACGTGGTGCGGCGCGCGGACGTGTCTCCTCCGGGCTCGCGCGAGCGCTCCGAGTCCGACGTGACGGGCTACAGCCCCGACCGCGACGAGGCCCCCAGCGTGCGCCAGGGCCGCTTCCACCGCGCCGCGGCGCTGCGCCTGGCTCAGCCGCGCACCAGCACGGACGTGGGCACGGGCGTGGGCACGGGCCTGGGCACCGGCTCGGGCATGGGCATGAGCGGCATGGGCACGGGCGCCGGCCTCAACACGCGCGGCACCTGGGGCTCGAGTGGCACCCCCCAGCAGGGGCCGTACGGCCGCGATGACCGGGATGACCGCTCTGCCATCGGCTCGGGAGGCGGGCAGATGCGCATGGGTGAGCAGGACACGCGCCACTCGCTCGAGATGCGCCGCGACACCGGCGGCGAGAACTACCGTCAGTGGGACCGCACGGGCTTCGGCGGCGAGGACCGCGGCCAGCACGGCACCCAGGGTCATCCCGGCATGGGCACCCAGGGCCAGCGCAGCGACCGGTACGATCCGATGCTGGGCATGAGCCAGGCGAGCCCCGGCCGTCCGGGCTCGGGCGTGAACATCGGCATGGGCGAGACGTACGCGAGCCGCGGCCCCGACACCGACACGTCACGTCCGGAGCACAAGGGCATGCTGGCCGGGCTGCGCCGGCGCTGGCAGCGCGAGCCGCTCACCGCTCGGGAGATCATGACCCGCGGCGTGAAGACGGTGCGCCAGGACAGCTCGCTGCGCGAGGTGGCGCAGCTGATGAAGGACGAGGACTGCGGCGTGGTCCCCATCGTGGACAGCCGGGGCTGCCTCGTGGGCATCATCACGGACCGGGACCTGGTCATCCGCGCCTTCACGGGCGGCAGGACGCCGGATCAGCTCCGCGCCGGGGACGTGATGACGGATGACGTGGAGTGCGTCCACCCGGACGAGGACATCCACAGCATCATCTCGCTGATGGGCAAGCGGCAGATCCGCCGCATCCCCGTGGTCGAGCGGGATGACCGCGTCATCGGCATCATCTCGATGGGCGACATCGCCAACCGCGCCGACTACGACGAGGAGCTGCAGGAGGCGCTGGATCGCATCTCGTCCAAGCGCTCCTTCTGGAGCCGGCTGACCTGAGCTACAGCGCCCCCAAGGCGAAGTGGCTGAACGGTCCGTTGCCCCGGCCGAGCGCCAGCGGGTGATGGAGCGCGGAGGTGACGTACTCCTTGGCGCGCCGGGTGGCGTCGAGGGGTGCGCGCCCGAGCGCCAGCTGCGCGGCGATGGCGGCGGACAGGGTGCAGCCCGTGCCGTGCGTATTGGGAGTATCGATGGGGGGCACGCTCAGGGTCTCGAGGTGCTCCCCATCGAACCAGACATCGGTGCCGCGCAGCGGGCCGGGCATGGCACCGCCCTTGACGAGCACGGCCTTGGGACCGAGCCGCTGGATGCGGCGCGCGGCCTCGGCCATGTCGTCCACCGTCTGGATGTCCATGCCCGACAGGAGCTGCGCCTCGTGGCGGTTGGGCGTGGCGACGGTGGCCAGCGGGAGCAGCAGCTCTCGGAGGGCACCCACGGCCTTGTCATCGATGAGCCGCGAGCCCGCGCGGGACACCATGACGGGATCCACCACGAGCTGCGTGAGCTTGAGCCGGCGGATCTGCTCGGCCACCACGATGATGATCTCCAGGTTGGCGAGCATGCCCGTCTTCGCGGCGCTCACACCGATGTCAGTGACCACGGCCTCCATCTGAGCGGCAACGGCGGCGGGGCTGAGGACATCCACGCGGGTGACGCCCAGGGTGTTCTGCGCCGTAATGGCGGTGAGGGCGCTGGTGCCATGGATGCGGTGGAAGGCAAAGGTACGCAGGTCAGCCTGGATGCCAGCACCACCACCGCTGTCCGAGCCCGCAATCGTGAGCGCGGTGGCTACGGGCCTGGGGGATTCCATCTCGGGGGTCTCCTGGTCGAACGGTCAACGCGAGAGGTCCTCCGCTTAGCACAGCCTCGCGCCCGGAAGCCCGAGTGCGGGCGGAGAGACGCAGGGAGTATGGCTCCTGGGCCACGCTGACCGTTGGCATCCCAGGGAACCCGCGCTGGCCCCAAAGGTGCACAGCGGCGCTGCATCCTCTCTTGCACTGGAGCCCGCATGCAGCCTTCCTCGCTGACCGCGCTCGGCGGCACGCACGCCCTCGCCCTTCCTTCCGCCCGTCCTCTGGCCGTGGGGCTCGGCGGCATGGCCCTCTTTGGCTTCGCCCTGCGCACCGCCGTCACCCACGAGGGCTTCAGCCTCACCCACCTCGGGTGGGCCGTCTCGCTGCCTGCCGTCGCCTTGCTGGCGTGGGCCTTGTGCCTCCCGGCGCTCTACATCCTCTGGGCCACCCGCCAGCCAGGGCTCGGCGCCTCCCAGTGTGTCCAGGCCGCGCTCGAGGCCGTCCATACGCTCGGCCTGAGCCTGGCCTCCACCACGCCCCTGCTGTGGTTCTTCGCCGCCACCGCCCCTGAGTCCCGGATCGCCTCGCCGCTGGCCTTCCTCTTCACCGTGCTCGCGCTCGTCGCCGGTGGCCACACCTTCACTCAGGCGCTCCAGCGCTTCGGCGCTTCCTTCGCGGGCTCCACCCGCATCGCCTTCCTCGTCCTCCACGCCATCACCTTCGCCCAGTGCGCTCACAGCGCCGGACTCTCCTGGCGCTGACCCCCGCCCCTTCTCTTCCGAGGCCTCTCATGTCCACGACCACGATCGAGCCCACTGCGTCCTCTGTGCCTGCTGTGTCCGCTGCGTCTGCTGTGGCTGCCGTGCCCGCGCCGCAGGCTTCCGACAGCATCCTGCGCACCGCGGAGCTGCTCCTGCGCAACCCGTCCGCCGTGCTCGCGCAGATTCAGGCCGGTGGCCCCGAGCTGCGGGAGCTGCCCCTGCGCCTCACCCTCTGCGCGCTCGCGGGCTTCGGCATCTTCGGGTTCCTCCTCGGCTTCACCCGCTCGCCGCTGGCGGGACTCGCCGCCGCTCCCAAGCTCATGCTCGTGGGCCTCGGCAGCCTCGCGGTGTGTCTGCCCGCGCTCCACGTCTATGGCCGGCTCCTCGGTGCTCGCATCTCCGCCCTCCAGGCCGTGTGCGAGGCCCTGGTCGCCCTCGCCACCACCGGGCTCACGCTGCTGGGCCTCGCGCCCGTGTGGCTCGCCTTCGCCAATGCCGTCAACCATCCGCCCACCGGCTACTTCCACGTCATGCTCGGCAGCCTTGGGTTCCTCGGCGTGGCCGCGCTGCGCGGCGTCTGGGTGCTCGTGAAGGCCCTGCGGACCCAGGGCCGCACCGTGCTCCACCTGCTCGCGTGGACCGCGCTCTACGGCATGGTCGGTGTGCAGATGGCCTGGGTCGTCCGCCCCTTCGTCGGCAACCCCGGCCGCCCCACCGTCGCCATCCGCCCGCTCGAGAGCAGCGCCTTCGATGCCGCCGGCACCCTCTTGCGCTCCAACATCGACACCCTCAATGGCGAGTGGGAGCCGCGCTCCTCGGAGTCCGTGCACGAAGAGGAGAGCCTGTAATGGTCGCGCTCGTCACCGTCGTCACCTACTGCCTCGCCGGCATC